>JBLNAY010000196.1:0-10214 GCA_050259715.1 Candidatus Dadabacteria bacterium | reverse complement strand
CATAATCTATTTATTCCTATTTTCAACAATCCTTAAACAATACGAGTGGAATCAAACTTAACCGAACGGAAACCTATATTCTCCTTTATGGAGAATGGTGGACAAATGGGCGAGCTCACCCGTAATTATAACTGGGCTGACAGTGTAATAGGTCCTCCTGAGTTATGGCCGCAAAGTTTAAAAACCCTCGTGAGCCTCTTGCTTTCTTCCAGGTTTCCCATGCTCCTGATGTGGGGAGACGACCTGATCCAGTTTTATAATGACGCTTTTCGCCCCAGCCTGGGGAATAACGGAAAGCATCCATGCGCCCTCGGACAACCTGCAGAAGAGTGCTGGGCAGAAATATGGCCTGTCATAAAACCATCCATCAACCAGGTGCTCGAAGGACGGGGATCCACCTGGAGTGAAGACCAGCTGATTCCCATTTACCGGAATGGCAGGATGGAAGATGTTTATTGGACTTATAGTTACAGTCCTGCCTTTGATGAATCAGGAGAGATCAGGGGTGTTTTAGTAGTATGCTATGAAACAACAGCTACCGTACAAAATTTACAGGAGCTGAATATTGCCAAAAAGAAGGTAGAAGAAAGTGAAATTAACCTGCGAAACGTAATCTTACAGGCTCCCGTTGCCATGTGTATCCTGAGGGGAGAACAACACGTGGTTGAGATTGCCAACGATAAAATGTTTGAACTATGGGGGAAATCACGTCAACACATGATAAACAAACCAATCTTTGAAGGATTGGTAGAAGCCCGCTCACAGGGCTATGAGGAGCTACTTGAAAATGTGTATACTACAGGCAAAACCTTTTCAGCTTATGGGTTTCCTGTGATGTTGCCCAGGGATGGTGAGGTTAAAACTGCGTATATAAATTTCGTTTATGAAGCCTTCAGGGAACCAGGTGGAGTGATTTCCGGAATTATGGTTGTGGCCACTGATGTGACAGAGCAGGTATTGGGAATGAAAAAAATAGAAGACAGTGAAGCCCGCTTCCGGTTGATGGCTGATGTAATGCCACAATTTGTATGGACAGCCAATGCAGAAGGGAAAGTAAATTATTACAACCAGGCGACGCACGAGTATACAGGATTAGGCGATGAACTAATGGAGAACGATGGATGGTTGCAGATTATACATCCTGAAGAAAGAGAAGAAAATCAAAAGCTTTGGCAACACTCCATTGAAAGCGGGGAAGATTTTATTATTCAACATCGCTTCAGAAATAAAGATGGTGAGTACCGCTGGCAACTGAGCAGAGCTATTCCCCAAAGAGATTTGGAAGGAAATATAGAATTGTGGATAGGCACCAGCACTGATATTCATGATAATAAGTTATTTGAAAAAGAGTTGAACCGGCAGGTAAAGGAAAGGACGTTGGAGTTGGAGGACATGAATATAGAGCTGAAACGTTCTAATGAAAATTTGGAGGAGTTTGCTTATGCTGCCTCGCATGACTTGAAAGAACCCATTAGAAAGATTCACTTTTTTGCGAATAAACTAAGACAGGAATATCAATCAACTCTTTCAGAAAGTGGATTAAATACTTTTCACAGGCTGGAACTTGCTGCCGAAAGGATGCGTACTCTTGTGGATGATCTGCTGGAATATTCACAAGTAAGCAGGGCAGTAGATTTGTTGGAAGAGGTCGATTTGAATGATACCATAAAGGTGATCCTACACGATCTTGAAATGTCTATAACAGAAAAGAATGCAATTATAGAAGCTGATAAGCTCCCCATTATTCACGGATATCGTCGGCAATTACAGCAATTATTTGAGAACGTGGTGGGGAATGCTGTTAAATATTCCAGGCCGGGTGAGACTCCTAAAATTAGAATTACATTAGAAAACATCAATGGACAGGCATTAGGTATAGCACTGAAAGGAGAAGATGCAGAAAAAGATTTTTACCTCGTGAAAGTTGTTGATAACGGGATTGGCTTTGAACAAAAAGATGCTGACCGGATCTTCCAGGTCTTTACACGCTTACATGGCAATACTGATTACAAGGGAACAGGTATAGGATTATCTATTGCAAAAAAAGTAGTTGAAAATCATAACGGATTCATCTATGCTTCAAGCACTCCTGGTGAGGGTGCCACATTCAATATTGTCTTACCTAAAAGCTGATCGTTAAATAGACGGCCGCATTTTTTAATAATATTGATGAGCCGCTGATGGCATGTAGCTTGCTGCCCAAAGGCTGTATTTTCAATGTACCGTATTATGAAGATTGCACAGGTAGCTCCTTTATATGAGGCGGTACCTCCCAGGCTCTATGGAGGTACAGAAAGAATAGTTCACTATTTAACCGAACAACTTGTTAGTTTAGGACATGAGGTTACCTTATTCGCTTCCGGTGATTCACATTCCAGTGCGAAACTTGTCACTATTGTAGACACTGCTTTACGGCTGAATCCTGATTGTGGCGATCCACTGACTTACCATATTATTCAATTAAAAGAGGTGCTGGATCGGGCTAATGAATTTGACATTATTCATTTTCACACAGATTACCTGAATTATCCATTTTCCACTTTATTGTCCACACCTTCTGTTACTACTTTGCATGGAAGGTTAGATATTCCTGACCTTCAACCTCTTTATAATAAATTTAATTATATACCTCTCGTATCCATTTCAGATTCTCAAAGGGGACCTTTACCGATGGCCAATTTCGTTGCGACTGTTCACCACGGTCTACCGAAGGATCTCTTTTACGAAGGCAAGGGGCAGGAGAAATATTTGGCATTCCTGGGGAGAGTATCGCCTGAAAAGGGCCTTGAAAAAGCAATAGAATGGGCACAAGCTGCCGGAATGAAGTTAAGGATTGCTGCCAAAGTGGATAAAGCAGACCAGCAATATTTTGAAAGTAAAATAAAGCATTTGCTGGATGATCCTCTTATCGAATTCATTGGAGAGATCAACGAAAGTCAGAAGCAATATTTTCTTGGAAATGCCACTGCACTTTTGTTCCCCATCAATTGGCTGGAACCGTTTGGATTGGTAATGATTGAAGCAATGGCGTGTGGCACACCGGTTATTGCACACAACCAGGGATCCGTACCTGAGATTATTGAAGATGGTGTAAATGGTTATATAGTCAGCAGTACAAAAGAAGCCGTAAGTGTTATACGGAATATTCATTCTCTATCACGACACCAGGTGCGAATGGCATTTGAAGAAAGGTTCACTGCTGATAAAATGACGGCAGATTATATGGCTGTATATAAACAGGTATCAAAAACATGGTTTGGCAGCAGTTGGAATCAACGGTTGAAAGATTCAGAAGTAGAATTAAATAGTTAAATGCAAGCGTATGTTAGAGAAAGAAACATTGCCGGTTGAAGAAAAAAATTTTCATATTCCTGCTGATGCGGTGAATTATGATGATCGTACAAAAGTGCTAAATCACTATGATACCTTCGGTATCTTTGATCGCTGGGGTGACGTTCATCCGCATGCGAAAAAAGCATTAGGTATCTTTTACCAGGGTACCCGTTTTATTAACCGCCTGGAACTGAAGTTAAATAATCAAAAGCCACTTTTACTAAGTTCCTCTATCAAGGAAGACAATGATTTCTTATCAGTAGACCTCACTAATCCCGAACTTTCCGGGTGTGAGATTTTGGAGAACACACTGCATATTTCGAGAAGCATTGTTGTGCGCGATGGTATGCATTATGAGCAGGTGAAGCTGGTGAACTATAGTGAAAAGCAATGCACATTTACTATCAATATGGCCTTTGGAGCGGACTTCCGCGATATATTCGAAGTTCGTGGTATTGACAGGAAACTACAGCCGAATAAGGCAGAGATCATTAGCGATAAAAACAAAATCATCTTTCACCACCAGGGACATGATAATCTTCACCGCAGTACGGAGATCGTATTTCAGAATATGGATGAATGTGTGATAAAGGGACATCATGCCATTTTAGACTTTCAATTGGCACCCCACGAAAGCAGGACCATGGAATACACTATTTACTTTCGTACTGAGGAACAATTCATTTCAATAGAAGGAGATGAATTGCACATACAGGACCTGGATGATATTAAAAATAGTATACAGTCCGACATACAAAAATCGAGGAGCCTTTTTGCAAACGTAAAGACTTCAAACGACCAATTCAATCACTGGATCAACCGTTCATTGTCTGACCTTCTCTCATTGCTTACACAGACACCTGATGGCAAATATCCTTATGCCGGTGTGCCCTGGTATAATACGGCTTTTGGTCGGGATGGGATTATTACAGCTATGGAAGTGCTGTGGCTTGCACCCGCAATAGCCAGGGAAGTATTGTTCTTCCTTGCAGCAAGACAGGCAACTGAACTGATCCCGGAAAAAGATGCTGAACCAGGAAAAATATTGCACGAAACACGTGCAGGAGAAATGGCAAATACAGGAGAGATTCCTTTTAAAGAATATTATGGAACCATAGATGCAACTCCTTTGTTTATCATGCTTGCCGGAATGTATTACGAGCGCACTAATGACCTGGAAAGCATTCGGAAGATATGGAGCAACATTAAAAGAGGATTACAATGGATAGATAATTATGGTGACGTGGATGGTGATGGTTTTGTGGAGTACAAACACAAGGCAGAGAATGGGCTTACCAACCAGGGATGGAAAGACTCTTACGACTCCATTATGTATGAAGATGGGGAGCTTTGTAAACCTCCGATAGCACTTGTTGAAGTGCAGGGATATGTATATGCCGCTAAGAAATATGCAGCAAGACTGGCAGATGCATTTGGTGAATCAGAATTAACTAAAGAGCTGTTACAACAATCAAGAGAGATCAGGAAGAAGTTTAATAAGAAATTCTGGGACGAGAAATTGGGGTGTTATGTACTGGCGTTGGATGGAGACAAAAAGCCATGCAGAGTTATTTCTTCAAACCCCGGCCATTGTTTATTTACAAAGATTATCGACAAAGACAAAGCTCCTGCGCTGGTGAAGGCCTTAATGACCGGGGATATGTTTAGCGGCTGGGGAATACGCACTTTAGGCGGCAAGGAAAAACTTTACAACCCAATGTCTTACCACAATGGATCCGTATGGCCACATGATAATGCATTGATTGCTGCAGGCTTTTCGGAATATGATTTTCAACAGGAATCCATCAAAGTATTACATGCTCTCTTCGACGCCTCTTTATACATTGACCTGCAACGCTTACCAGAATTGTTTTGCGGTTTTGAAAGAAGAAAAAGTGAAGGACCAACGGCTTACCCTGTTGCGTGTTCACCGCAGGCGTGGTCGGTTGCAGCCGTCTTTTTATTGCTGCAGGCATGCCTGAAAATTGAAATCAATGCTCTGACAAAAACACTCGTTTTCGATAAACCGATATTGCCGGATTTTATTCAAAAGATCTCTATCAGCAAGTTGCAGTTAGGTGATGACACCTGTGACTTTGAATTATTTCGTTACCCAGCTGACGTGGGAATACATGTGACACATAAACCGGCAGACTGGGAGTTGATCATTAAGAAATAATCGCATTTGCCCCTGCTCCTTTGCAAAGGTTTTGTACGGAGTTTGCATGGAGTTTGTATGGAGTTACCATGGAGTTTCTCCATACCAACTCCATACATACTCCATACATAAGCCATGCATAAGCGATGCAAATCACATGTTGTTTCTTTCTGAAGTCTTTTACTATCTACGGCACCCGAATCACATAAATCCAGGTTCTATTTCCCGAACCGCCAACCAGTAAATACCTGCACTAAATTGTTTTTAGCATCTATGGAAGCAAAGTTTGGCATTCTTCCCGAGTAGGCATCATTATAGAGTTTTCCTAGACTAATATTGTATTTAACTCCGAACAGCAACCCTTTAAATGGATGTACTTCTGCACCAATACCGAAGCCATAATCAAACCTGTTATAGTAATCCATAATAGCAACACCATAAGGATTAGAACTGCCACTGCCGCTACTGTCTACTTTAGCATTGATAAGGTAAGCCATTTGGGCTCCCAGTTGTACCTGCAGTAGTTTGGTAAGGTTAATAGCCAATAGTTGTGGTAACATAATATAATCCAGGTTTACATTACCGGTGTTTGTACTGGTTTTATAATTGTATCCTTGCCTGGAGAACAACAATTCTGTCCGTGAGCTCAGGATGCTTTTAGACGGAGGAGAAATAAACACACCGATGTTGAAACCCGAACGGCTGCTTTCATTAATTGATGAAGCATTGGACACGTTAGCGAAGTTGATACCTCCTTTCACTCCTATTTGACTAAATACCGTAAAAGGAATTGCAAGAACGAAAAAGAATAGAAGCTTTCTCATGGCAGAAGGGTTTAGATATCAAAACTACAAAGCTATTTTGAGGCTAACAACCGTATTATTACCGTTATGCTGTTGAATTACTTATGTATTTACTTACTCATTCAGCTACAGGTGGTTAAATAAGAATTTATTTTCTATAGATATAAAAACACCATCTTGTCTTATCTCAACAGGCCAGTGTTTCAGGTAGTATCCTTCACCTGTGACATTACGTCCCGTTTTCATGGAAAACTTATAATGGTGAACTGGGCACACAATGTTTCCTAAAGCATCAATAAAGCCTTCGCATAATCGTCCGCTTGCATGAGGACAGGTGGCTGGGAAAGCAAATAATTGATTTTTGTATTTGCCAATGCAAATGGTCTTTCCTTCTGCTAACACCTCTGTTAATTCGTTTGCTCCAAAGGATAGTTCATCAATGCTTTCAGCGATTTTTATTTCATGTATGATTTTGCCGTTCATAGGATAGGGAGTCTTAGCTTAGTAAAAAAACTCTGTTTTATAAGGGTAACGAATCCTATAGAGTTCTCTTACTTTATCAAGAATGACTTTCCGCAGATCACTGATGTGTGTTCTTTCCAAAGCTGATATGAAGATGGCATTATCATTTGTGTGCCTTTGCCAGCGTGCTTTCAGGTCGTCCAATATTTGTTCTTTTGTACTCTCGTCGAGCCACTCATCAAATGTGTGTTTGATGTAGAGATCCATTTTATTGAAGATGGTGATGGTGGGTTTATCAAATGCTTTCAATTCCTGCAGGGTCTTGTTTACTACACCTATTTGTTCTTCATAGTTAGGATGCGAGATGTCCACGACGTGCAATAAGATGTCGGCTTCTCTTACTTCATCCAGTGTACTCTTAAAGCTTTCTACAAGGTGGTGGGGTAACTTCCTGATAAATCCAACGGTATCACTAAGAAGGAAAGGGGTGCTTTCATAAACTATTTTTCGTGTGGTGGTATCAAGAGTTGCAAACAATTTATTTTCTGCCAGCACATCACTCTTACTCAACAGGTTCATGATGGTGGATTTGCCAACATTGGTATATCCCACCAGGGCAACACGGACGAATTCACCCCTGTCCTTACGTTGTGTCGCTGCTTGTTTGTCAATGTCATTAAGCCTTTTTCTTAGTAGGGAAATTTTATCACGAACAATACGACGGTCGGTTTCAATTTCTGTTTCACCCGGACCTCTTGTGCCAATACCGCCACCCAGGCGTTCAAGGTGTTTCCACATACCACGCAGCCGCGGAAGGATATACTGATATTGAGCCAGTTCCACCTGGGCTTTGGCCTGTGCTGTTTTTGCCCGACGGGCGAATATGTCAAGAATGAGGTCGGAGCGGTCGATTGTTTTTATATCAACAGCCTTTTCGATGTTTGATATCTGAGAGCCATTTAATTCATCGTCGAAGATTAGAATACTAATATCTCTATCCTTAACATAATTGCTGATCTCTTCCAGTTTCCCTTTACCAATGTAGGTGCGACTATCGGGATGTGATAACTTCTGGATGAATTTCTTAACAGCCACAGCTCCTGCAGTTTCTGCAAGGAAAGCCAATTCATCAAGGTATTCCATTACAACCCTTTCTTCCTGGTCTTTATGAACAACACCTACCAATACTGCGCGTTCTTCTTTCTTGATCCTGTTTCTATTATCAAGCATGAAATTAATTATGAGTAAAATTAAAAAACGTCCGCCTTAGGCGAACGCTTCTTTCTGAACTATGTCAATAAGTTATAATCCACTAATAGTAAGGCCAATGGATACCGGCTGCACTTTAGGCCCGAATCCCTCTTTAAATAATGGAGTCAGTGCATAGGAGCCAAATAAAGAGAAATGCCCCAATCCTAGTCGGCCGGTTAATGAAAGTCGTGTTGTATTAAAAAATTGTTTGCTCTTTTCTTTAATAATAGCAGTGTTTACCTGGTTTCCTGTTGAGTTTTGCTGACCTTTTGCTTTAGTCCAGGCGCTTAACAAGGTACCAACTTTAGCACCAACAGCAACTTTAAAACTCTTACCGTTATCCTCAGGCTTGCTGGAGAAGCGAAGCTCCACCGGTGCTTCCAGGAAAGCAGTAGATAATTTATACTTTTTAAAATGGATGGTATCAGCCACATTATGGAAACGGATAGTTCCTGTAGGATCCTTAATGCCAACGGTCATCTTATCAAAATACATGTTGTCGGTGGCGATGCCGGGTCCAATGGCAACACTCAACTGGGGGTTAGTTTTAAAAGGAAAATCCAGCATTACGTACATGTTGAATGTTCTTGGGAGTCCTCCTGTCTTTATAGAATCCGGCTTACCTGACCAGGAGTTTGCTCCCAGTTGGATCATAAAGTGATCATTAGGAAGTAATTTTCTTGGAGTAATCATTTTCCTGGCTGTTGAATCCTGCGCGAACAAAGATCCTGCTACACAAATGGCTAAAGCGGTAATCAAAACTCTTCTCATAAATGTGGTTAATTCACAAATGTATTTTTGAATCGGTTAATGAAAGGTTAAACGGAAAGCACAAAAGTGAACATTTGTATCAATAAAATGAATTATTCTTTTTCATACAGCACCCAAATATCATTTATGGTATTAATTCCCTTCGCATTCAGAAATTCATTTATTCTCCATAGAGCCTGGGAGGAAAACAGTATTGGTTTGTATCCAAGACTATCTATGAGTTGCTTGTCTTTCTTCACCTGGTTATAAGTTGTAATTACATAATGGGGTGAAGGATTAATTTTTGTGAGTGAATCATTAGTTATCTTTTTCATATCCAGGTTAGGAGCAGTTTGCTGGTAGAATACCATAGGTAATCCACTTTCAGTCTGGAAAGGTGTTCTCTCGAGGCAATAGAAAGTTGTGGGTTGTTGCCCATATTTTTTCTTCAGCACTGTTTCGAAGTAAACCGTTTGTGCAAAAGGGTTAAATAATAATAACACCAGTAAGAAAAGATTCAGCACTACACTAAAACCAATAATTGCTGCAAGCGTATACCTTAACCATTTTTTACTATTCGTGTAATAATTTATGAACCTGGGTAACGTGAGGCCCAGCACAATGGCAATGGCCGGGAAAATTGGGAAAAGAAATCTGTCTTCCTTGTGCGCCACCAGGCAATGCCCTATAAAGAATACCAAAACAGGTAGCACAAAGGGGTGTTTGTAGTTGCGGAATGTGGCGACGATTAGTAAAATAAAAAGTATAATGCTTAAGGGAGGGATAGTGATAAATCCTAACAGATCTCCTATGTACTGCACAAAACTGGAGGTGCCAAATGTAGCAGCCTTTCCTTCTGTAATATTCACATGATAGTACTGGTAGGGAGTTAACACCAGTTGATGATAGAAGTTGTAATCCAACCAGGTGTTTAATCCAACTCCTAATAGATAACCGAGGGAAAGCGGAACTATTTTTTGATATTTCCGCTCTACCAGCAGAATCCAAATCCCAAATCCCGCTATGGCAAAGCCGAACTGGAATCTTAAGTAAAAGGCTATAGTTAATAGAAACCCGGCAACAACCAGGAAAAGGAAATCTTTGTCTCTCTTCCTTCTGAGATCATAAAGGAAAATAGTTCCAAAGAACACAAGTGATGATAAGATTTCTGAGCTAAATAAAGTCTTAATATAAGGAAAGAACCATGAGAGGTTCAGGATGAATAAAACGGAGTAGAGAATTATAGGCTGCTGTTTTTTGAAGTAGTAAAAAGCCATTCCTGTAAATGATACAAACATCAGTAAGGAAAGGAGCAGACGTAATATAGTCAATTTAATATAGGGATCTGTAATTCCCAGTGTGTCACAAACGACTGCATATCCTGAGAAGATGTACACCTGTATAGTTGGCCGCACGGCTGCTTTTAACTCCCATACAATTTTTGCTGCTGATGGACG
>JBLNAY010000195.1:0-3537 GCA_050259715.1 Candidatus Dadabacteria bacterium | reverse complement strand
TGGAATATTCTTTTTGCAGATGCTTTAAAAAGCAGGTCTGATTATGCGGCTGAAAAGAAAAGATTAGCTGCTCAGAAAGCAACTATAAAACCTCCTGAGACCTAATAAGTGTTGAAATTTGCCATATGCATGAATTGTCCATAGCTCAATCCATTTTATCTATAGCTGAAGCCGCGGCACCTAAAAATAATAATGCTGAAATAACAGCAATTGGATTGCAAATTGGCGAGTTAAGTGGAATTGAAATCAGTTCGCTGGAGTTTGCTTTATCTGTAATTAAGGAGAATACTGTTCTACATAATGCGAAGTTGAATATAGAAGTAATTAAAGGGGAGGCGCAATGTTCCATCTGTAATGCAATATTTCCTATGAATTCTATAGGCATCGGGTGCCCAACGTGTGGAAGTTATCACGTTAATATTACTAAAGGAAGAGAAATGCGCGTATTGAACTTGCTTGTAGATGAATAATCCAATGCCTTTGATATGGAAGGTATTGTACATCGTTGATTAAATAAAAAGGCTCATCAAGAGCCTTTTTATTATTCATAATTTGAACAATCATTTCAATTAAGTGAAAATTTATAAACCAGGTGCGGTGTTACCACCACTAAATTATTGCCAACTCTACTTATCTTGTCGCGGTTAAGCTCCAACCCATGCATTTAATAAAACAATTAGAAATAATTTCACGTCAGTTGGATCCAACTGAAGATGAACGTTTATCCATTTTAAACCGAAGTATCGAATATTCGAATGAATACTTAAATATGCTGACGCAACTTCCTGGATTCTCTTCAATCAATTTCCACTCTCTTCCTTCCATGCAGATTCAAGAGGAAAGCAAACCAATTGAAAGTATCCTTGAAGTACTTAAAACAGAAGTTGATGCATCTGGTATCAATGGCGCATCCGGAAGACACCTTGGATTTATTCCGGGTGGTGGGCTTTGGTCTAGCTCTGTTGCTGACATGCTTGCAGATACTACAAACAAGTATACAGGTATTGCTTTTTCTGGTCCTGGTTCCGTAAAAATGGAAAACCAGGTGATCAGATGGATGGCTGATATGGTTGGCTATCCTTCAACCGCACATGGGAATCTTACATCAGGAGGATCTGTGGCAAATTTAACTGCCATAAAAGCAGCAAGAGATTTTCACGGTATCAATTCAACAAATGTAAAGAAGGCTGTTATTTATTATGGAGCTCAAACACACCATAGTGTGTACAAAGCTCTAAATATTACAGGTCTTTATGAAGCCGTTCTTCGGCAAATCCCGGTTACAAACAGGTTCCAACTGAATACTTCAGAACTTCAGCACCAAATTGCTAAAGACAGGGAAGAAGCTTTAGTGCCATTCCTGGTTGTAGCTTCTGCAGGAACAACTGATACGGGTGCCATTGATCCACTGGATAAAATTGCTGATATCTGTAATGAAAACCAGATGTGGTATCATGTTGATGCAGCATATGGTGGCTTCTTTATGTTGGTTGATGAAAAGAGAAAAGAGCTGAGGGGAATTGAACGTTCTGATTCAGTCACCTTAGACCCACATAAAACTTTATTCCTGCCATTTGGGTCTGGAGCAGTTCTGGTGCGGGATGCGAATTATCTTTTAGCATCATACTCTTCTCATGCCACTTACCTTGCCGATACCCATGGATTTGATGATATCAGTCCCGCTGATACAGGTATTGAATTGACGCGACCAAACCGTGGGTTAAGAATGTGGTTGCCTCTGCAGCTTCATGGACTAGCTCCATTTAAGGCATCCCTGCAGGAAAAGTTATTGCTTACAAAATACTTTTACGATGAGATTCAAAAGCTTGGTTTTGAAGTTGGACCTTTCCCTGATTTAACTGTTACCGTTTTCCGTTATCCAAGTGATGAAGATAATTCTATTAACCAGGCCATTATTAAAGCTGTTCATGCTGATGGTAGAGTATTTCTTTCTTCTACAACAATAAAAGGAAAATTATGGCTTCGATGCGCTATTGTAAGTCATAGGACACACCTCTGGGAAATTGATCTTACGTTACAAATGATTAAAGAATTGTTATCTCATGTCTATCCAAATAAAGGAACATAAGTTTATTAACTGAGAGGCAACTAAAATTGAAATGAGCTAAATCAGAAATGGAATGTTTAAATCCATCGATCTTTGAGGTGTTATATGAACAAAACTAAACTCCAGGGCTACTTCCAATCATTTAGAAAAAATATCATTGGTCATAATGCTTATTTTAACTCACCATATGGTAAACAGAAGATGATCTATGCTGACTGGACTGCTAGTGGCCGTGCTTATAAGCCAATTGAGGATCGAATTGCAAACGAGATCCTGCCGTACATTGGCAATACGCATACTGAAACAACCATTACAGGTAGGGCGATGACCAAAGCTTACCAGGAAGCTAAGCAAATAATCAAGCACCATGTAAACGCAGGACCTGATGATGTTTTGATTTTTGCGGGGAGTGGTATGACCGGCGCTGTAAATAAATTACAAAGATTACTAGGGTTGAAACTGCCTGAGCGGATTATGGACTATGTAAAACCAAGTCGCTTACCTCAATTGCATGAACTTGAAAATAATGTTTTAAAAATTCATGAACTTTTTACAAATTACCTGGATGTAGATCCTGTTCTCAGGCCCGTAATCTTCGTATCTCATATGGAGCATCATTCCAACCAAACTTCATGGTTGGAAACTATTGCCGACGTTGAAATAATTCGTAATGATAGCAACGGTAATATTTCACTTTCATCTTTGGAGGAATTACTGAATAAATACAAATACCGTCAGCATAAAATTGCCGCTATTACCGGCTGTTCTAATGTAACAGGAATTCAGACTCCTTACCATGAAGTTGCCAACATGGTACATGCATATAATGGTTTATGCTTCGTTGATTTTGCCTGTTCAGCACCATATGTTGATATCGACATGCATCCTCAAGATAAGTCAACTGCGCTTGATGCTATTTATTTTTCACCTCATAAGTTTTTAGGGGGACAAGGCACCGCCGGTGTACTTATTTTCCATAAAAGATTATATAAGAACATCATTCCTGACCAACCTGGTGGAGGTACGGTAGTTTATACTAATCCATGGAAGCAGCATGAATATATTAATGATATTGAGCAGAGAGAAGATGGAGGAACTCCGCCATTCTTGCAGGGAATAAAAGCAGCTATGGCCGTGAAACTTAAGGAAGAAATGGGAACAGACAAGATGTTGAAAAGAGAAGAGGAACTATTAAAGATTATCTTTTCAAAGCTTTCCAGGATACAGAATATTGAAATATTGGAGGGTCATAATACTAATCGTCTTGGAGTGATATCTTTCATTGTCCAGGGGGCGCATTATAACCTGGTAGTGAAATTATTGAATGATCGATTCGGTATTCAGACCCGAGGGGGGTGTGCATGTGCAGGCACTTATGGTCACATTCTTCTCCATGTTGATAAACTACATTCTTATGAAATCTGGGAAGAGATGCATAAAGGACATCTTTCCTGTAAACCCGGTTGGGT
>JBLNAY010000194.1:0-5602 GCA_050259715.1 Candidatus Dadabacteria bacterium | reverse complement strand
GGAGACAAGAGAACAGAAGGGGTCTTACAAAGTCGGAAACGGAGCTGTAAAGGTGTACCGTTTTAGAAAGAACTAGATTTAATTATCTGGTTTATTCCTTCTCTCTACTTCATGTATTTTTATGCACGCAAATTAGTTTCACTTTTGATGCCCTTGTGTGCAATTGATCTTGCTTAATAGCAAAACAATTGTAAAAAAATTTATCTGATTTGAGCATCAACCGCTTATATAAAAGGAACAAATTAACTATCCTGTACTAATAAATTTTTAGAAAGAATTTATTAGTATTGTGTTGATAACTACTGCTTGTCAAAAGCAATGCTACAGCTACTTTTGCCGAAAGGGTTACCTTTTTTCCTTTTACGTATTAAGTACCGATAATAGCCAAAACATGATACAGAAAACATACTACAAGACAAAAGATTATTGCAAAGTAAAATTCACAGTAAAACCGGAAGCTGCTGAAACAGTTGCCATTCATGGATTAAACGGTGACTGGAATAATTCAGTTATCATGAGTAAGAAAAAAGATGGCAGTTTCACTTGTGATGTGTCATTGCCAAGGGACACTCAACATGAATTCAAATATCTTGTGAATCAAACAGAATGGGTTAACGAACCTGAGGCTGATAAAGAACTGCCTAATCCATTCGGTAACAGCAACAGCGTTATCGTTCTCTAACTCTGCCACTGCTATATAGATTTTACTAACAAAGCATCTGCTTGTATAGGGAGTCGTATATTCTTCTGAAACTAAACAGTACAAAGAATTTACGACAAACATATCTTTTAGCAAAAAGATTGTGTTTAACCTACTTATGTATCTTCAGAATAAAAGCAGTTATGTCATCTCTTGTCCAGTTTACAGGCTCAGTACCTGCAAATTATGATGCTTACCTGGGTCCTTTATTTATGGAATCATTTGCCAGGGAATTGGTTAGCCAATTACCAGCAAAAAAATTCAGCAGCATTCTTGAAATTGCATGTGGCACAGGCAGACTCACAAATCATCTTCTACAATTACTCAAGGATGATGGGCAACTCATAGCCTCGGATCTTAATGAGGATATGATTGGATATGCGCAGAGAAAAATAAAAGATAAAAGGGTTACCTGGCAATTCGCAGATGCAACTAATCTTCCTTTCCGGGACAGCTCATTTGAATTAGTGGCTTGCCAATTCGGTGTTATGTTCTTTCCTGATAAATTAAAAGCGTTTAGGGAAGCAAGGAGAGTATTAAAACCTGGCAGTGTATTTCTTTTTGATACCTGGGATGCTTATGAAACCAATCCTTTGATCGTAATAACACAAGATGTACTCAAAGAAGTGTTTAGTGAAGATGCTCCCGATTTCTTTGTAAAGGGTCCTTTTTCTTTTTATAATAAACAGGTTATTTATGAATTACTTGAGGATGCTGGTTTTAAGAACATACAAGTTGAAATTGCTAGGTTGAATAAGGGATATGAATCAGCGGAGAGTATTGTGAAAGGATTTGTGGAAGGCTCACCACTGGTGTCTTACCTGGTGGATAAAGAACCCTCTATGGTAGAATCATTTAGAAAAAAGCTGGTACAGGAAATAATCAACAAATTTGGTGACTCCTGCGATGATCTGTATCACCAGGCAATTCTATGCCAGGGAGAAAAATGAAAATGGTCACTCTGGATTGGCCAGGTTAATGCAGCTGTTGCTTCAGTGAACTAATAGAAAAGGTTAATCAAGCGATTAACCTTTTTACATTTCAAAATCAACAATTAATTTTAACTCGCCACTTCTTCAGGCAGTTCTTTCTTATTGGTGAAAAGCATTTTCTGGTTATACAACACTTCCCATGTAACAGGCATAATTTTCTTAAGCATACTGCTTACACCACAATATTTCTCCTGTGAAAGTGTAACAGCATTCAATGCATCCTCCTGCACTGATTCATCACCTTCAAATTCATATACAAGATGTATGGCTACATATTCAATTGGTTGTTGTTTGCTTATTTCTCCATCAACCCTGATGTTTAAGTTTGACACCTCTTTACCTGCTTTACGTAAAATAGCTACAACATCCATTCCTGTGCATCCGGATAAAGCGGTTAACACAAAGGGCTTCGGAATAGGTCCACGGTCCTCGCCTCCAACACGTTCAACAGTGTCCATGGTAATAGTATGACCATTCACAAGAGCATTGAATTGCATCTTTCCCATCCACTGAGTTTCTATCTGATGTTTCATTTATAAGTCTTTTATAAGGTGCGAAATTTCTTAAATTTCCACATTTAGTTTGTTACTTATGTCACAGAACCTCCATACCTGATTAAGATCATATTTGGCAAAGTGCGGTAAGATTCTTTGAAGTCAATTCCCGGTTATTCAAGTATTGCAGCCGATGATAATAATAGCCCCTGCATATTTTGTTGCAATTGACGTATCCTGTACAAACGTTCCTTAGCATCATCCTGGCGCTGATCCACAGGGCAATAAAAGTCTCCTGTAAAACTTTGGAGATCATAATTTAAGCGGTTAGCTATATTGAATGCGTAGGGTCGCCATCCCCAGTCAATGTCTTTAGGCAGATCATTTAAGTGCTGAATGAGCTTACTATTAAGGAGAAAGGGTCCATATACATAATCTGTCTCAATCCCGATTACTTCGCTGCAACAATTATTGATTGTTTGTTCCGTCATTTGCTGAAATAAAGGAAAACTGTTAAATGCTTCTGCTGAACGACTGGCCAATATAACCCCGGTTTTATCATCCACTTCTAAGTCATTTAACATAGAACTCAGCGAATGTTTGAAAAACTCCTGCTTATCAGGCTCGGTGTAAAAAATAAATTCTTTACCGGTGTTTGCAGCTGCACTGATACTTTGCTTTGCCTGCATCCACACGCCTTTTAATGGTGGCAGTAAATGAATGTTTGAAAACTTTTCCATAAACTGGAGGAAAGATTTGCCAGAACCGCCATCCGTTACATATACAGGTAAATCGAATGCAGCTAATATTGCCACGGATTCTTTTAATAATTGCTCTTCCTGGTTGTTCCTGGCAAGAGTTATAGTTGCAATTCCCAGTCTTCTCCGATCCATACCTAACCAAATGTTTAAGGGCAAAGATGGAAATTTATTAGTTCCATTAAAGAGTATATCCAAAGCTGGTGTGTTCTGGTTTGATAATAATAAATGCACATGACCTTCTTTGTTCACCTGGTTGCTGGTTTCTATAGGATAAGTATAGCCCAGGAATGAAGCTGGTAAAGGATTTGAACGGCTTTAGGAGGGGGTAAAGCCGTTCTAAAGCCGTTCAAACCCCATACAAACCCTATGGTAACTCCATAGTAATGCTATAGTAACCAGCAATAACGGTTTAACAAAAGCTGCAGTTTCCGTCTGCCAACTGGTTGGTCCTGAAATTGGAACCTTATTAGAAATGTATTCCTAACCATAATCACTCTTTACTGATAAATTCAATCTTAAATTGCATATATGGAATTGACTCCAAGACCTTCATTATTCGCTCATTTTCCTTCATTGGAAAAGGAATTAATTGATGAAATTGAACAGGTAGGAGAGTTAAAATATTTTAAAGAAGGTGAGTTGCTCATGCGCACCGGCCAGTATATACGATCTACAATGCTCGTTTTACAGGGGCTGGTAAAAATTTACAGGGAAGATGAAGAGGGTAATGAATTCTTTATGTACTACCTGGAAGGGGGAAATGCCTGTGCTCTATCCATGATATGTGCTACCAGGCAGGATACAAGTGAACTCACGGCGAAGGCTGTACAGGATACCACAGTAATTTCGCTGCCGCTGAATTATATGGACCTGTGGATGAATAAATACAAAAGCTGGTATTATTTCGTCATTGGTACTTACCGGGATCGTTTTGAAGAGTTGCTATTGACTATAGATCACATAGCATTCAGGAATATGGATGAAAGACTGGTCTTTTACCTAAAACGCCACCAGGAGAAACTCAACACGAATATTATTCCTTTGACCCATACTGAAATTGCACAGGAGTTGAATTCATCAAGGGAAGTTATCACCCGGTTACTTAAAAAGCTCTCCGAAAAAGGCATGTTGAAGATGCACCGGCAGAATATTGAGATCATTGATCTGCATTTATTATGAGTGATTTTTGTCACCTTGAGCTAATTTCACAGGTAGCAATTTGCCTGCTCTATGTATGAAATCATCGGTTATTGTTGTGCAGCCCTGATTGGCCTTTCGCTCGGACTGATTGGAGGAGGTGGTTCCATTCTAACAGTTCCGGTGTTGGTTTATTTTTTCCATATTTCTCCCCTGCTTGCTACCTCTTATTCTTTATTTATTGTGGGCAGTACCAGTCTCATTGGAGCGGTAAACAATTTCACTAAAAAGCTCGTAGATCTAAATACGGGATTACTGTTTGGAGTAACATCCGTTGTTACGGTATTCATTACACGAAAGTTCATTATTCCGTCCATTCCACATCACATAGCAACAATAAAAGGGTTCGAGATTACATTTTCCTTTCTTACTATGGTTCTATTTGCCTTGTTAATGATGGTTGCCTCCATTTCCATGGTCACTAAAGGAGTTGTAGAACCTAAAAAGGAAGTACATAAAAAAGGTTCTCTCATTTTTTATGGTATTGCTATTGGTCTTGTGACTGGTTTCCTGGGGGCCGGAGGTGGGTTTCTGCTTATACCTGTTTTAGTTGTTGTGCTTGGGCTTCACATGAAAATGGCAGTTGGTACTTCGCTTTTTATAATAGCTATTAACTCGTTGATAGGTTTTATCGGGGATCTGGGCCATTATTCTATTAACTGGGATTTATTGCTAATGGTAACCCTGATTGCTGTTGCCGGTGTGTTCGTCGGAGGTATTATCAGCAAGCAGGTTAAGGGTCTCTATTTAAGAAAGGGATTTGGCTGGTTTGTAATGAGTGTAGGTGTGTATATTCTAATAAAAGAGATTTTTTTTCCTTAAAATAGATTACCCAAATACCTGTTTATTTCAGGATTAAAGCAGGAGTTATATTATGTTGCCTTTTGAGCAAGTAATTATACTATTGAAGAATCTATTAATTCATTACGGCAAAATCGTTAAATTAATATTGCCATCAATTGGAAGTGACTTATATCACAGGTATGGTTGACGGCAATTATCAATTTTACTATAAACTACAATGTATGAAAATAGAACAGATTTATACTGGTTGCCTTGCTCAGGGAGCTTACTATATCGAGAGCGAAGGCGAAGCCGTAGTTATTGATCCATTACGTGAGGTACAGCCATACATTGACAAGGCCGAACGATCAGGTGCAAAAATCAAGTACATTTTTGAAACACACTTTCATGCAGATTTTGTCTCCGGTCATCTGGACCTGGCAAAACAAACAGGTGCCACTATTGTTTATGGACCTACAGCAAAACCTTCATTCCCGGCTCATGTTGCAGTAGATGGTGAAGAATTATTGGTAGGGAAAGTTACGTTCAAGGTAATTCATACACCGGGACATACAATGGAAAGCAGCTGTTTCCTTTTGAGGAACGAAGATGGTAAGGAGGTGGCTATTTTCACCGGGGACACTTTGTTTATTGGAGATGTGGGTCGTCCTGACC
>JBLNAY010000193.1:0-7003 GCA_050259715.1 Candidatus Dadabacteria bacterium | reverse complement strand
AGGCTACTTAGTATCCAGAAGGTGCTATAGTTTTTCACTTTTAGCCATTCTATTTTCAGATTATGAAGCATATATAAATTTTATCGTTTTGGTCATTTCGTAAGTTCAAAGAATTTGCTTTCGAGGCTTTTTTTCTTTATATGTAACTGGTTTAGAATTATACCGTGCTGAAAGCAATGTTCATTGATCTTTTCGGGGTATGAACTTCCCATAGGGTAATTCAATTGGATACACGTCCCTGTCCGTTTTAAAGTTTTAAATCCGTCCATTTGTTGCAGAACATTTTCCAGTTCATTTAAATTGGCTGAAGATACTTCTACGATGTCTTCATTGACCAGTACTTCATCTACTGCGCCCGCTGTAACCAGGTTACCTGTTTTTAAAATTGCTACATGTGTACATACTTTCTCCACCTCATCCAGTAGGTGACTGGCCATTATAATAGTCTTCCCTTCCTTATTCAAAGAGGTAATAAGGTCCCTGATTTCAGCTATACCCACTGGATCCAGGCCATTGGTAGGTTCATCAAAAACAAGGACTTCTGGATCGCCTAAGAGGCAGGATGCAATTGCGAGCCTTTGTTTCATTCCCAGGGAATAAGTACTGAATTTGCTTTTTCTTCTATCGTACAGATTTACTTTTTTTAGGACTTCATCAACCTGTTCAAAACCTCTTTGCTTGATCTCTGTAGCTATTTTCAGATTGTTTTCTCCCGTCAAATAATGGTAAAAATTAGGTGTCTCCAACAAAGTTCCGATCTGTTTCCTGGTATCTGCATCGGGTACCCGGCCGAAGAACCGAAAACTTCCTGAATTCGGATTCAGAACATCCATGATTGTACCTAGCAGTGTTGTTTTTCCACTTCCATTAGGTCCCAGGATGCCGAAAACACTTCCTTTTGGAACTTCGAAGCTTACTCCATTTAAGGCTCGGATTTTACCATAGTATTTTGTGATGTTATCAACAGATAGTACAGCAGTCATGGTGGTAATGAAAATTTCTTTGAAGATATATGTTCCCGCTTTACCTGTCAATGGTTTGGCTCAATTCTCAGTAAATTTTAGCTCCCGGGAAGACTAACATAAATACATTCACCAGGATAGTTCAATTCACCAGTTGCTGATTGTTATTATATTTCATGCCTGTTATTTCTGAACTTTGCTCTCAATCATTATGGCAACAGTACTCATTACAGGAGGCACAGGACTAATCGGTACAGCACTTACCCAACAACTTGTTGAAAAAGGATATGATGTTATCATTTTGACCCGGAGAATCCCTTTAGATCAATCAAGGTTTTCCTGGTTAAAATCAAAAGTTCGCTATGCAAAGTGGGACGTTGAACAACAGACAATAGATCCTATTGCTATTCGTAATACAGATTACCTGGTTCACCTGGCAGGAGCTAATGTTGGTGATCGCAGATGGACGTCTAAAAGAAAACGTGAGATTGTAAATAGCAGGGTACAATCCGGAAATTTACTTGTGAAGGCATTAACAGAAATACCAAATAATATTAAAACTATAATTAGTGCCTCTGGCATAGGTTATTATGGCCCAGACCCGGAGGTACCAAATCATCATCCATTCACAGAAACTGACACTAATTATAATGATTTCCTGGGTTCCACCTGCAGGCAATGGGAAGATGTTATTCAGCCTGTTACTCAGTTGGAAAAGCGACTGGTAATTTTTAGAACAGGTATTGTATTAAGTAAGAAAGCTGGTGCCTTTCCTGAATTTTTGAAACCATTAAAATTCAGAACAGCAACAATTTTGGGCAGTGGTAAACAAATTGTTAGCTGGATCCACATCTCCGACATCACTCAACTTTATATGACAGCACTGGAGAATGAAGATTGGAAAGGGGTTTATAATGCGGTGGCTCCGGGATTTATTTCAAACAAGCAGTTGATAAAAACAATTGCAAAAAAAGCACATAAACTACATGTAACCCTTCATGTTCCTTCATTTGTTCTTAAGATGGTGCTGGGTGAGCTGAGTGTTGAAGTTCTAAAAAGTGCCACAGTAAGTTCAGCTAAACTACAAGCCAATGGCTATAAATTTCTGTATCCACAAATTGATAATGCTATAGCTGATTTAATTGCATAATCTACTAACTGTTATTTATCTAAATGACTCCAATGGTATACATTGGTAAACTCACCAATAATGGCTTTATTGCCCTCAAACTGGTGTTTACGTTTAAATAACTGTTCTACATCTTCTACTCTTACTTTACGAAAAGTTGGTTTCATTGTTCCCCCGGTTACTCCGGCAGGTTTTGAAGGATCATACTGGTATTGGGGATCCACTAAAGTACCCCGGGGATACATAATACCGGGAACACCTTTGCCACGGAAGTCAATGTCTTTAGGATGATCAAGGCCTAGTGTATGTCCATATTCATGGGCGGCCGTTGTGGATCCTTCATATAAATTTTCCAGCAGGAAATAACCGGTATTACATCCCAATCCATCAACGTAGGAAATATTGCCTTCGGCATAGTTTTCAATTCTGAAATAGTTATTTCTTGGGTCAGTATTCTGTAAAACTTCTAATTCGTCTACATGCACTTTTAACTCCGCAGATATGGCGAAACGGACCCGGTGTTCTTCCCCATGCAGGTAAACTATTGCTGCCGGCTCATTCCACATACTTTCAATTTCATTCCGCATTCGTTCAGTTACCACTTCATCAGCGGCACTGCCGTAAGTTATAATGTGCGAATAAATAATGATCTCCCGGCCTAACTCCTTTACTTCAGCTTCACCCATTAACTTTCTAATTTTAATGAAAATAACTTAACCGGTTCAGATCTCCCTTTTATTTCAATAGTTCCTATTTTCTGGATCTCATAACCTGGTAGTTGTTGAAAACCTGCCATGAAGTCTTCCGACATTACAAAGGATTCATTCAATTCATTACACATGCTTCGAATACGGGATGCGGTGTTGATGGTATCACCACAATAGATCAATTCACGTTTTACTATTCCAATAAAACCTGCGGTTACTTCGCCGGCATGTATACCTGCTTTAAAAGACGGCGAAATACCATAATGCCTCAGATATCTTTTGCTTTTTCGCTCGAGCAGGAAAAAGGTGTTCCTGATAAATTTAAGGCTCCTGATTTTGTTATCCGGTGTATTTAACCAGCTAACCACGATCTCATCTCCAACATATTGGTAGATGGCTCCTTCATTTGCCAACACAGCGATGGTCACATCATTGAAGAAGTCTCTCAGCATTCTAAAGTATACTTCATGCCCAAGTTGCTCTGCAATGGACGTTGATTCATTAATATCAAGAAAGATGAAGATCCTGTTTTCTATTTTGGGTTTTAAATATTCTCCACTCAGCATACTCCAGAACATACCGGGGCCATATTTATCTGTGATCTCCAGTGAGATGATGGAAACCATAGTCATTACAGCCAGGTCCACAATGAAGTTTGAAAAGGTGTTGGTATATACAATCTTGGTAAAAAAGCTATGGAAATAATGTTCAAGGGTATTGCGGTAATGAACAAAGAAGTAAATCATCAGCAGGATAAATACTATAACAAAGAACAGCGCAGCAATAATGAATAACTTCATCAAAGTGGATACCCAGACGGGGTAATGGTGGAAAGCAGGTTTTAAATAAAATATAAGAATTGATGTAATTATTAAGCCTATCAAACCAAAGGTGAATGAGAACTGGTAGATAGAAACCCGTACGCCAAGATCATTCGATGGTTTGATCAGGTTGAAGTAAAATACAATCCCAAATGCTAACCAAAGAAGAGAAATGACCACAAGGGTGCGCAGCCTGTAGTAAAATAGGTTCTTAGGCATACCAGACTATTGGTTAGCAAATGTTGTGCTTAATTGAATCAGTTGCGTAAAGGCTTGCCTCCTTTCAATACACTTTGTATTCGTTCCAGCGTTTTCTTTTCACCACAAAGAGAAAGAAATGCTTCTCTTTCAAGGTCAAGTAAGTATTCTTCACTCACATAGGAGTACTCACTAAGGTCTCCGCCACACATAACATATGCTAACTTTTTAGCCACTGTCGCATCATGATCTGTGGCATAACCTGCTCTCCACATGCCATTGATCCCTGCATATAAAGCACCTAATCCATTCCGTCCTAAAACCTTAATGTCCTTCCTTTGCACCGGCATAGTATAACCGCTATCGTAAATCTCTATAACAGATTTCTTTGCTTCAAAAACCCGTCTTCCCTGGTTCATTACTACTTCGTCCAGTCCTTTGCGATAAATGCCCAGCTGGTAAGCCTCTAATGCTGAAGTAGCTACTTTAGCTGTCGCAATTGTCAAAAAACGGTTTTTTAAAGTAATTGTTTCCGGTTCATCTTCATGCATTTCATCTGATGCTCTCAGTACAAATTCTTTGGTGCCACCTCCTCCGGGTATCAGTCCAACACCTAATTCTACCAGCCCGGTGTAGGTCTCGGCTGCGGCACAAACTTTATCACTATGGAGGCTCATTTCACAGGCACCTCCCAGTGCCAGGCCATGTGGAGCAACAACAACCGGGATGGAGGAATAACGACACCGCATCATGCTATTCTGGAACATTCTTACTGCCATGTCGAGTTCATCATATTCCTGTTCAATGGCAAACATGAATATGAGTCCCACATTCGCTCCTGCACTGAAATTGGCAGATTCATTTGCAATAACCAATCCTTTATAATTAGCTTCTGCCAGCTCTATTGCTTTATTAATTCCTGATAAAACATCTCCTCCGATGGTACCCATTTTCGTGTTCCATTGGGCAGCTAACACGCCATCACCAATGTCGTAAACACGGCAGGCGTTGTTCTTCCACACCAGTTTATCAGGGAAATTGCTTAGGATAATAAATTCTGAACTACCTGGCAGAGGCTTGTAGCTTTTACTTTCCGGATCATAGCATAACGTTCTGCCAGATTCGATCTTATAGAAAGTTTTATTACCTCCGTTAAGCATCTCTTCTACCCAACTAGCTACCTTAAATCCATTCTCCTTCATCTCCTTAACAGATTTTTCTACTCCTAAAACATCCCAGCTTTCGAATGCACCGATTTCCCATCCAAATCCCGCAATCATTGCATCGTCTATGCGGTAAATCTCATCACTGATTTCAGGTATCCTGTTGGATATATAAGAAAATAATCCATAATGAAATTGCCTGTAAAACTCCCCTGCTTTATCATTAGCAGCCGTAAGCATATTAATCCTTTGCTTCAGATCATCAACAGCTTTTGCCGTGTCCACACTGACGAACCGTGGTTTTTTCCTGGGTTCATAATCAAAGCTTTTTAAATTCAAAGTCAGAATTTCTTTTTCTCCCGCAGCTCCCTTCACTTTCTTAAAGAAGCCCTGTCCCGTTTTATCCCCAAGCCAATTATTATCAACTACCTTCTGTAGCCAGGAAGGTACCTGGAATACTTCTCTCATTTCATCAGCAGGGCAGTTATCATATACTCCCTTTGCCACTTTTACCAGGGTATCAATCCCTACAACATCGGCAGTTCGAAAAGTTGCAGATTTAGGGCGGCCAATTATTGGACCAGTTAACGCATCAATATCGTTAATAGACAGGCCTAGCTTCTCCATCAGGTGGAAGATGGCCATAATACCATACACTCCTATGCGGTTGGCTATGAAGGCAGGTGTATCTTTTGCCATCACAGTGGTTTTACCTAAGAAGATGTCACCATACCTCATTAAAAAATTCGTTATCTCAGGATCTGTATCCGGAGTAGGTATTATCTCTAATAAACGCAGGTAACGGGGTGGGTTAAAAAAGTGAGTCCCACAAAAGTGTTTTCTAAAGTCCTCTGATCTACCTTCTGCCAGTAAATGTATAGGGATGCCTGACGTATTGGAAGAAATTAAAGTACCCGGTTTACGCAGTTGATCTACTTTTTCATACAAGCTCTTTTTGATGTCCAGCCTTTCTACTACCACCTCAATAATCCAATCGTAATTTTTGATTTCCGGAAGGTTATCTTCAAAATTTCCTGTTGTAATATTTTTTAAAACATCTTTGGTGTAAACAGGAGAGGGGTTGGACTTCACAGCGGCAGCCAGGGAGTCATTAACTATTTTATTCCGTGCAGCTTTATCCGCTGATTCTTTCGCTTCATTGGGAACTATATCCAATAATAGCACCTGCAAACCGATACCTGCAAAATGACAGGCAATCCTGGATCCCATTACGCCACTCCCTAATACTGCAACCTTTTTAATGATTCTATTGCTCATAAAATAGTTAGTTAAACAACTATTAGTGAAGTTAATCCTTATTTCCAAATAAATTTCCTTCCTCCATAGCTGATCGGATAGACGAGAAGTAATCAAGGTAAACCTGTATGTCTCCAACGTTTTACTATGGGTTTACTATGGATTTAATATTGGGTTTGAACGGCTTTAGAACGGCTTTTGCAGCCTATAAAGCCGTTATAAAGCCGTTCAAACTCCATACAAACCCTATGGAAAAGCTATAGAAACTCCCAGCTAACCGGGAGAAACACCTTAGCTTTCATTTTATTGAAATGCAGTCAAATTTTTAGAATTAGTGAGCTTCTATGGAGTGTGGAGATTGCTATGCCCCGGCGCCTTCGACAATAATGACAATTTCTCCTTTTACTGATTTGTTATTAAAATGATCGTGAACTTCCTTGAGAGTACCCCTGGCATTTTCTTCAAACTTTTTTGAAAGCTCCCTGCTGACACAACACCTTCTTTCCGGGCCGAAATACTGCATCAAATCTGCCAGTGATTTCACTAGCCTCATAGGAGATTCATAAATAATAATTGTCCTTTCCTCTGTTGCCAATTGGGTGAGTAATGTGTGCCTCCCTTTTTTTACTGGCAGGAATCCTTCAAAGGCGAAACGGTTGGTGGTGAGTCCACTATTTACCAATGCAGGGACAAAGGCGGTAGCGCCGGGAAGCGTTTCTACCCTGATTTCATTTTTAACGCATTCGCGTACAAGCAGGAAGGCAGG
>JBLNAY010000192.1:0-14190 GCA_050259715.1 Candidatus Dadabacteria bacterium | reverse complement strand
CCGGATATGCTCATAGTCACCACTGTTGATGGTACACACAATGAGTTTATTGTTAAGGGAATGGAATACGGTGCGGACATTATCACTGAAAAACCAATGACCACAGATGAAATAAAATGCCAGGAGATTTTAGATGCTGAACAACGTACTGGTAGGAATGTGAGGGTCACCTTTAATTATCGGTATTCCCCTCACAGGCAAAAGATATATGAACTACTTCGTTCCGGAGCAATCGGCAGGATCAGTTCTGTAGATTTTCACTGGTACCTTGATGTGTACCATGGTGCTGATTACTTCCGTCGCTGGCACCGTTTACGGAAGAATAGCGGTTCTCTCCTGGTGCATAAAGCGTCTCACCATTTCGATCTTTTGAATTGGTGGCTTGAATCAGACCCTGAAGAGGTCTTTGCCTACGGAGCCCTGGAACATTATGGAAAGAACAATCCCTTCCGGCAAACTAACTGCCGCACCTGCACAATTAAGGATAGGTGCAAATTCTACTGGGACATTTATTCGGATCCACGACTGGTAAAGCTGTATGTAGACAATTACCAGTATGATAAATATGATCGTGATGGATGCGTTTGGAGAGAAGACATTGACATATTTGACAAAATGGCTGTGCAGATAAAGTATGCAAATAAAGTACAGGTAAGTTATTCTTTAACCACTTATTCTCCTTATGAAGGTTATCGGATTGCTTTCAATGGAACCAAAGGGCGACTGGACGCATGGATCAAAGAAAGACAACCGTGGGAACAGGAAGGTTTTGACGAGATACAGTTAACAACCAACTTTGGAAAACGTGAATTAATACGTATTCCAAATAATGAAGAAGGACATGGAGGCGGTGACCTGCGTTTGAGAAAAGATATTTTCAATCCCGGGGGAGAAGATAAATACCGGCAGGCAGCTTCAAGCAGGGATGGTGCCTTAGCCGTTCTTATCGGAATAGGGGCGAGGAACAGTATTGATTCGGGTAAACCGGTGCGAATTGAAAGTCTCACTTCGTTGAAACCACAGCCGAAGAAACAGGGGTTTATTCCTGCAGCACAGGAATTAATTTAACTCATTTACAAAAAAGTACTAAGCGGCTACAACCTTCCTGGTTGATAGCTGCTTTTTTTTAGTTAGTTCCTGCCGTACAGTGAAGACGATAGTAACAAAGAAACAGAGAATGGATATACCATTTATCATTCCTGACCACTTTCTTATTGTAACATTACCAAGGAGATCAGCAATTATCCTGGTTAGAAGGCTCGCCTGCAGGATAAAAAACCACAGGTATAGTACCGGTCTGTAGATTTTTATAGGCAGCTTCGTTACAGCAGGAAGAATAATGGGTGCATGGGAAAAGATCATTGAGAATACGAATCCAATAAAGAAGCTGTGTAAAATAGCATCATAGTTAAAAGGTATGATGCGTTGGATCAAGAGGAGCACTGACATAATTAATAACCATACATATCCCACAATCAATAGCCATCCGGAGTAGCGGTGGCTACCCTTTACTTTGATGGAATGCCTGGCCATGTCATATTTTAATAACCAGAGAGAAGTAATAGCAATAGGTACTGCAAGAATATAATTACCTGATAGGTGAAAAGGCCAGAATATGGCGAACAGTACACCCGCGAGTGCTACAATAAGGATTGTTCTTTTCACCGATGTAAGTGGCAAATAACGACTCAACTCCAGCCGTTCAGCAACAATGGTAAATAACAGGAAGCCTATCCACCAGGTTATAGCATTGGGATAGAAATGAGTTTTATATAAAATGACATTACCTATCAATAAACAACAGGCGGCAGCAAGAAAAACGTAATAATATAAATGTTTGTGTTGAATAATTAAGTAAGCACAGGCGATAATAAACCCGGTACTTCCCATTATGAGCATAATCCTTCCTAAAGAGAGATTACCGGTTAGAAAAGCAATAACACTTAAGGCATTAATGGCAGGCCATAACAACACCCATTTATTTTTAAATGTAACTGCACGTTCAAGAAAGATGAGAGAAGCAAGGAAGCTGTTCACCATCAGATCTCCATGTTCACCAGCAACAGTATCTATAGGTAAACTCCAGCCGATACGGATCCATCCACTCCAGGTTGCCAGTAATAATGACAATACTACCAATGGAAACACTCGTACTGCATTACTCATTTATTACCTTTTTAGAAAAGCCTTTCCTTTTTCAATGTTCTTTGCGAGGTCTTGAATACTAACCGTACAAAACTCATTATAGAGCTTCTCACGCGATACCTTATAAGTAAAGTGTATAGGACAAGGCTTTGTTTCGGAACATTTATGTAAACCTAACCCACATTCAAAGAAAAAGTGTACACCGTCGACCACTTTTACTATGTCAATTAAATAAATTGTCCTGGAGTTGGTTGGAATAAAGAAACCTCCATTAGGACCTTTGATTGACGAAATGATCTTCTCTTTCACCAATAACTGCAGGATTTTTCCTGTAGTATGTTCATTAGCCTCGATCTCCTCGGCAATTTCTTTGATACCTGCATTCCCGGGTTGTTTGGAACGCGACATGAGGTAAACGGCAGCCCTCAAAGCATATTTACACGACGTTGATAGCATATATAGAAAAAAGGCTCAGTTACATGATATAACTGAGCTCAATTTTTACAAGAAACTATAATCTTATTTACGCAGTTCTTTTTCTAAAGATAATGCCTTTGGAAAAAGAATGTTGTTTTCAAGATGAATATGTTGATGTAGATCCTCATCTAAAGCTTTCAACTTCTTGTATAAAAAGTTGAAGCTATTGCATGCTCCTTCTGGTGCTATATAATTATCAGTTACTTCACTCAACTGGGCAAGGATCTCACCTGCAGCATCATGGTCTGATTCCATGATCTGTAGAGGCTGGGATAAAGAAAATTCATTGATTACTTCTTCAACATTTCCTTGCTTTTGAGCCTGCACCAAAGCTTTTATGAAAGGGAAAATCACTTTTTCTTCTTTCATAAAATGGGTATTCAATTCCTGTACAAGGTTGCTATACAATGCTGCAACAGTGGCAAGTTCAGGGAAATGCCTGCCATGTCTTTCATAAACTTTATTCACTAATTCACCTATAACAGGAGCTTCCTCATAATAATAACCATGGTGCTTGTTGTAGATGTAATCAGCAAGAAAATCAGGTTGCCACCTATCGAAGTTTTCCGTTGCCGGTGCACTTTCTTTGGCATTATCTAATTCAGCTTCCACAATTGCGAGGTCGAGACCTTTTTCCTGGCACACCTGCTTCAGCGACTTTTTACCACCACAGCAAAAATCAATACCGTACTTTTTGAATACTTCAGCCTTGCGAAGGTCTTTCGCTGCTATCTGGCCAACTGTCTCACCTTTAGCTTCATCATTTTTCTGGATCTGCACTCTCCACCACTCTGGTCCTTTCTCGATATAAGTCCAGGTAAAAGTATTTCCCCTTTCAGCTATCAACTGGTAATATAGGGGCTTAGGATCATGGTCATTCAAAATCTGGAAAGCTTGTCCGGCAACCAGTTCATCGAAATGTTTAAAAATAGTTGGGTGCTTAAAACGGGGTTCTATTAAAGTGACATTAAGTGCGAAAATTTCTTCTTTCTGTTGGTTAGACGTTTCATTAATAGAAGATGTTTTAGCAGTGGCCGCTGCAGTTTTAGTGATCTCCACTTTCCATATTTCAGGTCCATTCTCCACCTTTTTCCACTCGAAGATTTCGCCTCTTTCAGCTTTCATTTCATAGTACAGGGGAATGGGGTCATGGTCATTCACTAACTGCAAAGTATCACCCACCTGCAATTGATCAAACTTTTTAAAGACAGTTGGATGTTTCAAAGCCGGCTCCAGTGCAGGCACAAATAAACTCTCTGTTGTATTCATAACTGTGATTATTGAACAATAAAAGTATTTAAATACTTCTATTTACAGTATGACTTTTATCAGTTTTTATAGACTTCTTAATCTTAAACAACAGAATTGTCCTTCTGTTTATCTTTTCTTTAACAAAGTAGAGGGAAAAAGTTTCATCCGGGCTTTCTGGTTACCCTGTAAAGAAGACAACTAAAGAGAATTGCCACAGAATAAATCGCCGGTAATGCCAAATCATTCCAATCGGCATAACGGAAGAAGTTCACCCGGTTTACGATAATTAAATAAGTAAGAAAAGTGAGTAGTGCCGCCAGTGCAAACAGGATTAATTTCATTGTTAGCACCCTTAATCCCTGCCGGAGTAGTAATTTATAAGAGAGATAAAACAAGCCAAAAGCAGGTATAGAATACACAGCTCCGAAGAGCACAAAAAACAGTAATCCCTTTAGCAGCCCGTCTCCCATAAATAATCCATCCACTGTTAACTTCATGAGCAAGAGGAGGAGAGGTGCAAGCACAATAGTTAATAACCAAACCTGGAGTGGGTAATATTTATTCGAAGCTTTCACTGATTGTTGAGTAAATGTACGAATGAATTAAAATAATGGGTTTTTTTAAAACAGAATAAACTCACTTCAGATGAACCTTAATTGAGCCGCATGGAACACTGAACAAGACAATATTTTAATTAGCTTGCCGCCCTCTAATTATTATATATGAGATTATCCCAGGGAGTTACTTTTTTTCTAGTATTCTTTAGTTTTATCTATAACCTGCATGCGCAAAAAGATCTGACCACGGCTGATTACCAGAGGGCAGAGAAAATGCTAACCTATACTACCTCTTCTCTTGTTGACAGGGACAATATTAAACCGAACTGGTTACCGGCAGATCGTTTCTGGTATCGTGTGTTAACTCCGCAGGGTAGTGAATTTATTATGATTGACCCCGTAACCCGAAAACGCACTCCGGTATTTGACCAATCGAAGATAGCGGCCGTACTTTCTACATTGATGGGTAGAACCATAGATCCTTACCACCTGCCCTTTTTTGATTTCACAATAACCCCTTCAAATAGACTTCAGTTTAGCATAAACGATAAGCGTTACCAGGTAGATTTGGCAACGTACGGCATCAGCACCGACTCCTTCCAAATACCTATCCCGCAAAACACCAGGGGAACGAGTCTTACGTCGGTTTCTCCTGATAGAAGCAAGGAGGTATTCATACGTAATTACAATCTCTGGTTGCGTGACCTGGAGAGTAAAAAAGAAACCCCACTGACCATTAATGGTATAAAAGATTTCGGATACGCTACTGATAATGCAGGCTGGAGGAAGAGTGATAAACCCATTGTTGTTTGGTCTCCTGATTCAAAGAAAATCGCTACCTATCAACAGGATGAGCGGCATGTTAGCAACATGTACCTCGTTACTACTAATGTGGGCGCACCCAGGTTGCAATCCTGGAAGTACCCGCTGCCGGGTGATTCACAGGTGGCCATACTTCACAGGATTATCATAGATGTAGAACAACATAAAATAGTTCCTTTAAAGATTGCTCCCGGGCCGCATAGAAGCACCCTATGTGATGACATTTCTTGCGCAGGAAAAGACTTTGGTGATGTCAACTGGAGTCCAGATAGTCGCAATATAGCTTTTGCCACAACATCAAGAGACCACAAGCAGGAAACTATGTTTGTTGGTGATGCCACTACAGGAGACGTGAGAGAAGTTTTCCAGGAGACGGTGCCCACACAATATGAATCCGGCCAGGGTGCTTTCAATTGGGCGTATCTACCACAATCCAACGAGATCATCTGGTATTCAGAAAGAGATAACTGGGGTCACCTGTATTTGTATGATTTGATAACAGGTAAAGTAAAGAACCAGGTTACAAAAGGAAACTGGGTAGTAACAGGGATACTCAAAATAGATGAGAAGAAAAGACAGATCTACTTTAAAGCGAATGGCCGTGAACCCGGTAATCCCTATTTCTCCTACTTATACCGGATCGGTTTTGATGGTAAAGGATTAACATTGTTAACTCCGGAAAAAGGCACACATGCAGTTGAATTGTCTCCCAGTCAAAATTTTTTCTTCGATGCCTATTCCCAGCCTGATGTACCTCCTGTCAGTGTTGTTCGCGATCTGAACGGGAAACTGGTGATGACTATTGAAAAATCTGACATCTCCCGTCTCAAAGCTACCGGTTGGAAACCACCAACAGTCATTACTGTGAAATCCGCAGAAGGAAAGTTTGATCTATATGGATTAATGTATACTCCTACTCAACTTGATTCCAATAAGAAGTATCCTGTTATCAATTATATCTATCCGGGACCGTCAGGAGGAAGTATAGGAGACAGGTGGGATTTCACTCCTGCTATGCGTGACAACCAGGCTTTAGCAGAATTAGGGTTTGTAGTGGTGTTAATAGAAGGCACCTGTAACCCCTTGCGATCAAAGGAGTTTCACGACCTGTGTTATGGAAACATGGCGGCTAATACCCTGGAAGACCAGGTATCAGGGATGAAGCAACTGGCAGCGCGGTATCACTTCATCGATCTGGATCGTATAGGCATCTGGGGTCATTCCGGTGGTGGCTTTGCCACAGCAGCTGCCATGTTCCACTATCCTGATTTCTTCAAGGTGGGCATATCAGAATCCGGTAACCATGATAACCGCAATTATGAAGATGACTGGGGTGAAAGATATATTGGCCTGTTGAAGAAAGGTGCTAACGGTAAATCGAATTATGATGACCAGGCTAATGAGAACTATGCAAAGAACCTGAAAGGAAAACTGATGCTGGCTCATGGAATGATGGACGATAATGTGCCTCCACAAAATACTTTGTTGGTTATTGATGCGCTGGAAAAAGCCAACAAAGATTTTGACCTTGTTATTTTCCCCAATGCACGTCACGCTTATGGTGAAATGAGCTTATACATGATGCGTAGGAGGTGGGATTATTTTGTAAAGAATTTACTCGGAGTTAATCCTCCTAAAGAGTACGAATTAAAAATCCAACCGGATCAACGTAACCAATTCTAGATAACTTACCTACTACTTTTCTTTGTTGAATTTAGAATAAGCACTTTTTTGCATGGGGCTTTTTTATGCTGCCGTTACATATCAATTCCCTTCCAATATCCATAAGAGTTCCTATTAGGATGATATGCTGTTCACACGCAGTTGATACGCTGTCGATATGCGGTTGATATGCAGTTAACAGTATCTCAACAGTGTATCAACTGCATATCAACTGCATATCAACTGTATGTCCGATTGCTACACCTTCAGTAGTTGAGTTAGGGGAAAGCCACGAATATACTTTGACTTAATAACGAAGGAACAGATCATAGCTTCATCCACATCCGGGAACTTACCAAAATAAAAAAACCACTCTAAACAGAGTGGTCTTATATTTTAAATAGGTGAAAATTAAACTTTAGCTTTTTGCATAGGGTTGATTGCTCCTTGTGACTGGCCACGAACATTGGCCTGTTTTGCTTTAAATACCTTGAAGCGGGAAGGAGTACTCTGCGTTTGCCCCCATGTATTATTAGCTTCATTTATATCCGCTGTTTCCCTATATGGATCGAGGCGGATGCCTGCAACTGGTTTATCCTTAATGAAGAATTTAGATACCTTATTTTCATTCAGGCGCCATACCTGTGCCGGTATACGATCAATTTCTTTTGTGCCATCAGTATAGGTCCATTCGATAATAATGGGCATTACCAAACCTCCCTTATTACTTAGATCAAGCTCGTAGAAATGCTTACCTGCAAACTTCTGCTGGCTTGCAGCGTCAACAGGTTCCAGGTTCAGTGGATTGGGAACGGCAACAGCTTTTGAAGTGTCCACTTTCTCTAACCCGCGATCGTAACGCCAATAGAAATCACGAATAGTAGTATCTATATCCACCTGGTATGTATGATTGCGATCCTGTTGATTATGCACCTTGGTGATGTCTTCAAAAGGAATAAGCATTGGCCCGGGTATTTTTTGCATCACCACACTATCCCTCCTTCTTGTAAGCAGGTCGCTGCTGAAGTCAGGCCTTGCATATTTTACAGAGTCGAGTGAGATGTCACAAACATCAGTACTATAAAACCACCCCTTCCAAAACCAGTCAAGGTCTTCTCCGCTGGCATCTTCCATAGTACGGAAGAAATCTGCCGGTGTCGGATGTTTGAATGCCCAACGTTTTGCATATTGCTTAAAGGCATAATCAAATAATTCACGACCCATGATCGTCTCTCTCAAAATATTGAGTCCCGTTGCCGGTTTTGCATATGCGTTCGGACCAAATTGAACGATATCCTCAGAGTTGGTCATTATAGGCTCTAACTGGTCCTTAGGTAATTTCATATAATCAGTGATCATGTATGCAGGCCCGCGGCGTGAAGGGAAGGTTGGATCCCACTTCTGTTCCGTGAGATATTGCACGAAAGTATTTAGTCCTTCGTCCATCCATGTCCATTGCCTTTCATCACTATTGATGATCATAGGGAAGAAATTATGACCTACTTCATGGAAGATCACACCAAGCATACCGTTTTTGGTCGCTTCACTGTACGTGCCATCTTTTTCGGTACGTCCGAAGTTGAAGCAGATCATAGGATATTCCATACCATTGGAGGCTTCCACACTTTGTGCAACAGGGTAAGGGTAAGGAATAGTAAAATCAGAATAGGTTTTGATAGTGTGTGCTACTGCTTTAGTAGAAAACTTCCGATAAAGACCATAAGCTTCTTTACCATAGAATGACATGCACATTACCTTCTTTCCGGCAATAGAAGTTGGCATAGCATCCCAAATGTATTTACGGCTGGAGGTCCAGGCAAAGTCCCTTACGCTATCCGCTTTGAACACCCATGTTTTTGTTGTCGTTGCCCTGTTTTTCTCAGCGGCTTTGGCCTCTTCAAGTGTCACTATTTCCACAGGTTCTTTAGAGACCTGGGCTCTTTGCCAGCGGCTGTATTGAGCAGGCGTTAAAACCATCTGGTAGTTCTGGCCTTGTCCTGTGGCGCCTACCACGTGATCAGCCGGCACAGTCATTTGTACTTTAAAATTGCCAAACGTAAGTGCGAATTCTCCACGACCGGTGAACTGGTGGTTCTGCCAACCCTGGAAGTCGCTATACACACAAAGACGAGGGTACCATTGTGTGATGGTAAACAGGTAATTGCCATCTTCCGGAAAATATTCATAGCCACCACGGCCACCCATGTTAATACGGTCCGGGATCTTATAGTTCCAGTCGCAGGTGAACTTAAATACACCGCCGGCTTTCAATGGTGCAGGCAGTTCAATGCGCATCATCGTTTTGTTTACTGTATAATTCAACGGCTTGCCTGATGCATCCACCAGGCGCACAATGTTTACACCGTAACCATTATCCTGCTTTGACTGCTCCATTCGCTGCAACTGTTGCACGGTGGTCGCATCGGGCATGCTGTTGCTGGATTGATAGTTGGCGTTTTTGATATTGCTTTGTTGGTTTTCATCCAACTGCAGCCAGAGATAAGTTAACGGATCACCGGAGTTGTTGTGATATGTTATCGCTTCAGAACCCGTCAGCTTTAGTGCTTTTTCGTCGAGGGAAGCTTTGATATCATAATCAGCTCTTTGCTGCCAGTACTTTGGACCGGGAGCCCCGCTGGCGGTACGGTATTCATTTGGTGTAGGTAATGTGCTGCCCAATTGTTCAAATTTGTTTCCATGGTTTGAACCGGGGTTGTTTTCTATATTTTGTGAGAATCCGGCCTGCAGTATAAGCAGTGCGGTCAATGTTAAAAAACCTGTTTTCATTGCTTGGTAAAAACGTTTGGTATTAGATAGTTTGCACCTTTCAGTATGAAGGCGAGTTCCAAATGTAAGCTTTGAGACAGTTAAACAGAAATCAGGAGGCTCTTTAAATAAACTTTTAACACCCGGATGACCTGGTAGTAAATTAGTTTAGAGCAAGTGAGCTCTTTGAACAATCATTTGTATGGCAAAGGCAATAACTATTAGCGAAAGAAAGATTACCCACATTTTTCGATTTATGTGCAGCAACCCGATAAAAAGTTGGCTTAACAGGAGGACGGTTATCACAACCAATATCTGCCCTGATTCGAGCCCCAGGCTAAAACTAAACATAGACAAGGCAAAACTCTGATCAGAAGCCAGTATCATACGCAGGGTATTGGCAAAGGCAAGTCCATGAATTAAACCAAAGAATAAGGCAAGGAAATAGTTGACCCTTATACCACGGGAACTGAACTTTCGCTGGAGCAAATTGCTGATCGCTGTGATCACAATGGTGCATGGAATAAGGAATTCAACCCATTTATCATTTACTACTACCCACTGTTTTGTACTCAGAATCAGAGTAATTGTATGGCCAATAGTAAATGCGGTAACCAGAACCAACACCTGCTTCCAGTCTTTTAGCATGTAAATGGCGGCTAAAGCTGCAATAAACAGCAAGTGATCGAGTGCACTTAAATTAATGATATGCTCCCAGCCAATTCCGAAATAAAAGCTAAAGTCATTCATTTTACCTATGATCGTCAGTAAGTGTTGTTTATTTTAACCTTTTGTCCTTTCCGCCAAATAAAATAAATAAGAGTTTTGCAAGAGTAGTAAATACTATGAGTATCAGCCTGATTAAATTATTATTGTTTTGCTTCTTACCCTTTTCTGCTCATCCTGTTGACGGGGGAACATCAGAAAATACACGGCACCCGTTTTATGTTTCTGTAGCAGAAATAGAAAACAATGCAACCAATAAATCGCTGGAGATCAGCATAAAATTCTTTACTGATGATTTTGAGCATACATTGGAAAACAACTACAAGGTTCCACTGGATATAAATGCCGCAAAAGAAAAAGCCAGTTTCGATAAGTTCATACCTGACTACATCAACAGGCATTTCGCCATTAATGTAAATGCGAAACCTGTCCGCCTCGATTATGTAGGATACGAAGTTCAGGGCGAAGCTGCGTATTGTTATTTTGAAGTTGCCAACGTTTCCGCCGTTAAAAGAATGGACCTCTCCAATAGTTTACTGCATGATTTTTCCAAAGAACAGATGAACATCATGCATGTTACAATAAATGGAAGACGTCAAAGCCAGAAGGTGGATTACCCGAATTCGCATGCATCCTTTCTCTTTTAAAAGGCTATGATTTCTTCATTATCTCTCTCAGTTTCCGGAAGGTTTCGAAAGGACCTTTATCTGCGAAATTATTAACGAGCCATCCGGGCACTTCTCCGCCGGGTTCCAATTCGAGTGTGTAGGAGATATGTATAGAACTCGAAGAAATTTTAGTCACATTATAGGTAACGTTTGATTTGGGTACCCTGACTTTCCCGGGTTTCGGCGGAATATAATTGGGTACACTCACCTGGGTTACTTTAAGATAGCGGTCTTGTTTATCGCGGTCAATTCTCATGAAAGAAACAACGTCTCTATTATTAAGAGGCCAGGGGACAAAAGTTTCAGTATAGATGTAATATTCCGTTGGACTTACCTTTTTTAATATGTAGCCCAATTTATTCTGGTAAACCCAGTCTTTATACCTGCCAAGATTTGTGAGAACTCCTATAAGCTTATCATAGGTTCCGGGTACCGTGCATTCGACCCTTATGTTATTATAATGTGAATTAGGCACATCCGACTGGTACACCTTAATGCCATCCTGGTCACGTGTTAACTTCCAATCATACTGGCTGAAAGCAGTAAGCACCATAGCAAAGGAAAGGAGGAGGGCGGATAGTTTCATCATACTGCCGTTCATACTAAGGGTTAATTCAAATATAAGCTGTTTATCCCTGAAGCAGAACTCCCGGGGTCAGTGATACTCACTTAAAAGATTGTACCTATGACGTTCAGATGGATGCTATGGTTGTTTAGGAGAACATAAAATTAGTTAGAAGATTAGCAGGTAGGGTGATTAACATCTGCTCACCTGCTCATTTGCTAAATTGCACTATGCTTGCCCACCGGTACTTCATAATTAACAAGCCCTATGGCATGGAATCTCAATTTACTGGTCCTCCAGATACTGTTTTATTGTCAGGTCTGGGTTATTTATTCCCGGCAGGCATTCATGCCATTGGCCGGCTGGATAAGTATTCAGAAGGATTGCTCCTGCTCACCACAAACAAAAAAGTTACATCACTTTTGTTCGCACCCGGAGAGATACACAAGAGGGTTTACCTGGTGCAGTTGAAACATATTATAAGTGAAGAAAAAATTCAACATTTATCATCAGGAGTAGCTATTAGCTCCAGGGGCGGCGGTTATTACACCACTCAACCATGCGAAGTACACAGAGTTGAACCTCCATTAGATCTTCCCCTTTTGCCTGTTCAGGTATATTCAAAGATTCCAACCTGCTGGCTGCAGATTACTCTTACTGAAGGCAAGTTTCACCAGGTTCGTAAAATGATAAAAGGTATGCATCATCGTTGTATGCGGCTGGTGCGCATCGCTATTGAAGATTTAACCTTAGGTGATCTACAGCCGGGAGGTGTGAAGGAAATGGATGAAGAATCTTTCTTTCGTTTACTACATCTTAGAGAATACCCGGTTAATAACGGGTAGAAGGGCAACCTACTCTTTTCTCCCTGCGTGCACCCGGAATTCCCGATGTCTGTTTGTATTTGTCAAAATAAAACCGGAAGGTGTAAGTAAGAGTAATGAAATAAAAATTATCCTTTTTGGAAACATCACCACGTGCCGTTCCCCCGGCAGGGTAGGAGCCTGGCCCTCTATAGGCTAATGCTACTGCCTGCGGCCCGCGCGCAGTTGCTAATGCCGCCTGGTCAACATATGTAGTACTCACATCATCTATATAGTCCGTAAAGGTTTTATGATATCCGAATTCAAGACCTATTTTATTGTCTTCATTTAACGAATAGTCTGCGCCGAAACCAAAGGGCATGCTGAATTGTGTGAGCTTATAATTATTTACTCCCTGCCGGAAACCTTCACCTTCAGTACTTAGAGGGTTTAAAAACACCTTATCACCATTATCAGCTTTTGTATACGGCTTATAGCGAAACAATCCTACCCCGGCAAATACGTAGGGGGTCCACCAATGGTCATTCAGATTTAGTATGTTGTATTGAGCCCCTAATTCGAAGTCGAGCAGTTTGGATTGAAAACTCAGGTTGCGTTGTTGTAATGAGTCTTTCCTTTTTGCATCTGCTGCTTTTAGTCCACCATAAGAGAAATAGGTGCGGGCACTAAGATGTTCGCTGAGATCGTAACGTGCGCCGATAGATCCAACCAGTTTAGTTTGTGATAAGCTAATAGCATGTTCTTTAAGATCACCATTATATCCTGATAATCCGAGCCGGGTAGAAAAGAAAAAGTTCTGTGCTTTACTTAATGTAGGGACGAATAAAAGAAGTATAAATAGATTTTTCATAGAATGGTTGTACCTAGAACGTTAAAGGGATAAAATTATTTTAAACGTGGAAACCCTATTGAAATTCCTGCTGTTGAGGTTAACCTAAGTGTGATTAGAAATTTTTAACAATCAGCGGAAAAGCAACAAGATCAATACTTTTTCCAGGCATCTATGTTGCTTTTACCGATGTACTTCACCTCGCTGGCACTGTTTTAGTTTACCTATTCTACTAAAACATGAATATGAAAAAGATTTTTGTAATAGTAACCGCTTTATTTTTTGGCTTATCAGTTTCCAGTTATGCACAGGTAGTGAAAAAAACTGAAAATGCAGTTAAGACCGGTGCTAAAAAGGCATGGCATGGAACAAAGAAAGGTGCCAAAACAGTTGCACATAAAACCAAGAAAGTTTACTCAAAAAGTAAAGCAACCATCACTGATAAAAAATCAGAGGAGTGGGTAGGTCCGCAAGGCCAGGATATTTATATCAACGATAACGGTAAATATTATTGGATCAATGGTAGTGGCAAGAGGATCTATGTAAGTGAAAGTGCTTTAAAGGCTCGCAATAAACAATAAGATCCACTTACTTAAGCAGCAATAGAGAGAGCATGGTTAACCGCCATGCTCTTTTTTTATCGTACCTCTTCCACCTTGAAGAACGATAATAAATTAATCCATCGTTGTCTCTAACTGATGACAAGCACTACTACCGGTGATGATGATCATTAGATATTTCACTTTACGTCTATACCTTACGGGCAGATTTGTTTTTGGTTACCCACCCAATGTAATCATCAGTTATTTGATTCAAGTTCTTTAGCTGCCATCTTTTGAAGAAGATACTGTTAATGAACGTCGGCAATGAGAACAAAATTAATGATCATCTTACTGCT
>JBLNAY010000191.1:0-5584 GCA_050259715.1 Candidatus Dadabacteria bacterium | reverse complement strand
GGTCAGAAATATAATCAGATAAAACCTGATTAATATTTTCAGCGGTTAAAAAACTGCATGCAAAATTCACCTGCCGTCCTTTACCGAAAAGTGTATAATTCCTCCTGCCAATCTTCAATAGCTTTTCATCAGCATCTATAAACAATCCGTCCCAGTGAAAATTGAAAACAAGGTTAGCACAGTTGCTATTGATGCAATCATTCGATCCAATTTCAATGAAATAACCTTTCTTAATGTTTAAAGATGCGATAAGTTTGAGTATGATACCATCTTCTTCCCGGCTGCTAAATATCTTCAGTGGTTTAATATTTTCGACAGGGATTTCATTCTTATTGTAAAAAGCAAAAAGCTGATGCAGCTGGTTTCTTCTTTTTCTGCCTATCCTTGGCAAAATGTAAAAGGGATAAAGCAATCTCTTTATATAAGTAGTAAGCATATATTTTATATACTACTGCCATTTGAAACTACATGCAGAAAATCCTGAAAGAAGGCAACCATAACAATTACAATGTAAAATCTGCAGAAAGTTGTTGAATTAAAAGATAAAAAGTTCGGACTTCAGCTTTATTGCGCATTAACAACGCTATCTACGATGTATTCTGATTCGCCTCTCCACGATAAAGTACCGTTCTTCTGCAGGTAATGTACAGTGACATGCTTACCCTGCAAGTCCATGAGTTGATTAGCAATCCTCTTACTAGTTACTGAAAAATAGAACTTTTCAGAAGCTATCGGAACATTCTGGTTGCCTTCCACACTACTCAATATCATTTCGCCTTCATAGGTTTTAAACAAATTACCCTTATGAGAGAACTTCTGCAACAACCCAAACCGGTTACCACTGCTATAAGTAAAGTAATATTTCCAGTAAATTATACCCGCCATGAGCAATACAAAAACAATGATAATAGCTCTCAGGACCTTCCAAACAGTTCTTGATTTTCGTTGTGCAGGAGCATCGGCGCCGGTTGATTTTTCCATGGTTCGTATTGTTAATGCTACAAATTTACAAAGGTCATGCCCTATAAAGAGTAGCTCTGATGACTATTAATGACCGTTTGATACAACTCACTGGGAATCTTAATAATATAAAAAAAAGTCCGCTGCTTTTCAACAGTGGACTTTTTACAAAATAAATTGAACACTCAGCTGTTCTTCTCAAAGAAAAGAATTTGAATGGTAGTTTTCCCTGCATTCCATGATTTGTGTGCATCCTCAGGAGGACCAACAAAATGATCGCCTGCCTTTAAATTCATAGATTCAGTCTTGCCATTAGTGTAGGTCCATTTGTACAAACCTCCTTTTAAAACATATACAAAATTCAAAGGATGGGTGTGAGAAACAAGTTTGTCTCCTGGTTTAAGAGTTATTATCATCATCTTCATTCCTGCAGTGTCATTTAGCAATTTGCAGTGAGAAGGATTGGTAGCACACATATCCTGTGCTTTCGTTGTGACGGTCATTAATAAAAGAAAAATGACTGACGTAAGGATGAATAAAACTTTCTTTTTCATAAAAAGAGTGTTTTGGTTGATTATTGAATGGTACATCAAAGGTGCAAAGAGTTATATTAAATAGTATGACTTTTTTGAATTAATTTATATTCATCTCTGACTAATTGAAATTCAAGGACATGCACACAAAGTACAAAGGTTCATACCTTGTATTCTATTCCAATTTCGCCAGGTTCATTTCTACTAAACCTGCAACCGAAGGAATCTGTTGCCTGGTATTATTCTTTGGATCCAAAACTTTCTTCCCATCAACAAGGAAATAATAGGGAATATATCCAGGTTCAGTCTTAATATTAATCTCCCACCCGGAGGCGGTTCGATGCATCAAATAAAAATTGGGGTTAGTAGAGATGCCTGCGACTGTAACAATATGGGCGGAATGAAACCCATCTAATTTCAATTGTAATCTACCATCCGTGTCATATTTTTTATTGATAAAATCAATATAATAATTTGCAGCTTCTGAGGTAGGATCAATTTGAAGACAGGCCTTGAAATTTTGAAGAGCCGGATTTTCTTCCCCATTAACGAGCTGTACTAACGCTGTCGTAAACAAATCATCTGAACCCGGGCTCTTCATATTTACCGACCATCTTGCCAGCCATTTCTTTGCTTCAGTATAATTGGTCTCCCAAAATAAATAATTCCAGATCAAAGCTTTCGGTATCCGGTATTTATCAACTGTGGAGTATTGCTTATTTTCTTTCTGCCATAGTGATAAATTATCATCAGTACTGTTACCTCCTGCCTTATAATATTTAAAATACGGATGATCTGGAAACAAGTCTCTTAATAAAATGGTTTTATCACCTGCTTTCAACAGTTCATGAATATTGAATCTGAACGGAGTTTCCTTATATCCATAAGCCCAGTATGTCCAGTCACCCGTACATAAATCCCCGGTATTGGAGTATATAGTCATTGTATTTCCATATTGCATAGAGGCGAACATCGCTTCTTCAAATGAAACCTTTGTAATACCTTTTTTATGAATACAATCTGAGACTGCCGTATAACGCCAGCAAGGATAAACGCCAATTTCATGGTGAAGGGGATGGAAATTAGTTGTTAATTGAAAGCTCGAATTTGTAAGAATAGTATCATTGTTAATGATCGCAAAATGTCCGTCCTTATCAGCAACGTGCACCTGGCCAGGAAGTTCCAGTTGGTAAGTATTGAAGAAATCAATTACATCAGCAACTGTTTTACAATGCTGAAGTACATAACTTCCCGGGTCAACGGGAAATGTATAGGGTTTAGTACCAGCTGATTTTCTCATCGGTACTTTTCCTAATTCATTTGCATCGAAGAATAATCCTTTCTCATTACTTCCACCCTGTAACCAACCATCCGGGCTGTTGTAAACTGTTCCAAAAAAACCATAAGTTGAATCAGTACCTTTTCGGACTTTAAAATAAATATTCATTGATGGCCTGTGGTCTTCCGTATTAGCAACCAGCACATGGCCTGATTTGTCTATACCAGAAAGGATGGTGCATGCAGAAATCAATGAGTTTCGAAGAAAGAGAAGGAAGAAGAGCAGCAAATAGGTTTTGCCAGTGATGTGCATAAAATAACAAGCATTGTTAGTAGCACAATTAAAGAATATTTTTTAAAAAAATAAATGACCTGTTTCCATCTCTTAAAATAATGATGACCATCAGGTCTTCAACTGACCACCATTAGTCTAATTATCATCTGGAGTAAAGATATTTAGTTGTCCTTTTCTTGTGACCTACCGCTCCTGCCATTTGATTTCTGCAATACTTCTTAACCTCAAACATTGACAATGAAAAAGTTATTACTCTCTTTGTGCTTTTTTAGCGCCAGCTTCTTTCTTAGCTTCAACAGCTCAGCCCAAACAATCGTTGAGGATGCCATTGCTGCAATGGAAAAAGGCCATGTCTCAGCACCAACTCCAAAAATTCTTAAAACGTTGGCTACACCTGAATGGGTAGGAATGTACAATGAAGTAAAAGATTTCCTTGTATGGTATAAGTATAAAGGCTTGTTCTATTCTGTTCTTATCGATGGAATTCATGTCGGATTGGCAGTATTTGCCCCCAACGGTGAATTCTTAGGTTTTTACTATTTTGATCTTTAAGTCTTCCTTAGATTATCCGAGTGGTCAAGCAATTTCAAGGTATACCTAGTGTTTGAATTCCTGCACTTTCATGTTTTTAAGTGCAGTAACTGTAGTCCGGGTGGCTTCATCTTTTCCTACTCCTGCACCATTGAAACTTACCCTCCTGAATGGAGACAAGTCTTCTAAATTGCATTTTACCAGGATAATACCGGCTAGTACCATCACCAGTGCACTGATGACAGCGGACAATACCACGTCATGTTTCACGATCATTGAAACCAGGTTGAACGAAAAATGCCATAGGCTTACTGCCAAAATACTGCCCTTAGTGTAGTTGAAAAGAAAAGTGAGGAATACAGCACCGGCAAAAACTCCCAAAGTAAATCCGAGGTAGGCTCCGCCTTTAAAATCATACCTGTAGAAGAAAGCGGGAATATGCCACACAACCCAAATAATGGACAATATCACTGTAGCCATTAAAGCATTGTTCTTTGACTGCAACTGCGGCAGCAGGTATCCTCTCCATCCTGCCTCTTCACCAAAACCATATAAGATAATTGGTAACAACCATCCAGCGAGCACTTTTGGATCATTTAGCTTATTAGAATTTATGAAGGCGGGAATATTGAACCATTCCTGATGAATGACCCGGCCGGCGAGAAGGCAAATTCCAAATAATAAAAGAGGTGAAAAAGCCAGCAACCATCCGTTGACATTTAGATTAGCAAACGAGTAGCCTTGCCAGAACTGTTTTCTTTTTCGCCTGTCAAGAAATATAAATAGCGCAACTATCGCTCCTGCTAATGGTCCAAGTGCTCCTAGAGAGTGCCAGGCATTTTCAATATTTGTATTGGATGCACCGGCGGGAAAGAGATGAATAAAACTATGCCTATTAAGTGCAAGCAGAATGAAAACTGCCCATGACATTGCATAGGCGACAAGGACATATACTGATATGGCTCTTCGTATTCTCATCTCCTGCTTATTGGAAGGTGAAGAACGTAACCATTTAAAAGAATACCTATGACAGCCAACAGGTCTGCAAATGAGTTGAATCAGTTAAACAGGCACTACCGTATTCCCATGGAGATTCTATAGGGTTTGCATAGGGTTTGCATGGAGTTTGAACGGCTTTAGAACGGCTTTACCCCCTGCTAAAGCCGTTCAAACCCAATAGCAAAGCCTTGTTTACTCCTTTGCAACTCCATAGGAATTCTTATAATTAAGAGAGGGCTCCAGCCGTTTACAACCTGCTTCTTAAGTAAGCGGCTTTCAAGTAGTAAATACCAACACCAAGAATAGCCATACCTAATCCAAGTAAGGCAAACCAGCCGGTTGAAATATAGATGTATAGCCAAATGGCTATGGAAAGTATTACAGGCAATGGATACAGCCACATTTTAAACGGCAGACCGGCAGTTCCGTTCCTGTTCCTGAGCAGGATTACGCCAATAGTCTGACCAATAAATTGCACCAGTATTCTCATGGCCAGGATGGCACTGATTACCCCCTTAAGAGAAAAACTAAAAGAAAAAACGATCGCCAAAGCGGAAATGAAAACCAGTGACACATGAGGAAAGTTCTTCGTAGGGTGAAGTTTGCCAAAGACCTTAAAGAAATTGCCGTCAATAGCTGCAGCATAGGGAATGCGCGAATAACCGAGTAGCACTGCGAACAAAGAGGAAAACGCCACTATCAAAACCAGGGCAGTAGCAACACGTGCGGCCCCAATACCAAATGTCTTCTCCACGAATACACTAACAATGAAGTCATAATTCTTTGCTTCCTGCCATGGAATCACATGGGCAATACTGAGGTTCATGCATAAATAAAGAACAGCTATACCGGCTACAGAGATGAAAATGCTTCTTGGGATATTCCTCCCGGGATCCCGGATCTCGCCTCCAAGGTGACACACATTGTAATACCCAAGATAGCTATAGATAGTTTTTACACTGCCCTGGCCTAACGCAACCCAGAAGGC
>JBLNAY010000190.1:0-50355 GCA_050259715.1 Candidatus Dadabacteria bacterium | reverse complement strand
GTATCCTGTGAACCTGTATAGCCGGTATTTTGTTCTTGCTGCCTGTTTCTCAGATCCCTTTCAATTTGTTCATTGGTCAATTCACCACCTTTATTTTCTTTCTTTGCCATAACATCAATTTTATAAATCACGGAAACGCAATTCATCCATTTTCAATAAGGCATACATTATACAGTTTACATGCAGGCTCTGAACAATCTTATTCTGCTTAACAAGGTCTTTAAGTTCATCCAGGGTTATAAAATCAACCTCCAATTCTTCCAGGTGATCCAGACTTTGTTCAGCTACTTTTTCTCCGCCTGTAGCCAGGAACATATGCATTAAATTATTTGTAGTGGAGGGATTAGCGCTGATCTTTCCCAGGTATTCCAGCTTTTCAAATTGATAACCTGTTTCTTCCATCAGTTCTCTTTCCATAGCATGTTGCCAGGTTTCCCCGTCATCCACAACTCCACCGGGCAATTCAATACCTTCCTCTCCAATTCCGTGTCGATATTGACGCACCATAATTACTTTTCCATCTTTTGTAAAAGCAAGAGCGTTCACCCAGTCCGGGTATTCATTCACGTAAAAAGATGGTACCACTTTACCATTGGGAAGTTCACATTTGTCCTTGCGTACCGTAAGCCAGGGTTCTTTATGCAAATACTCTGATTCTAATACTTTCCATTTCATAATTCCTGTTTAATGATTCACCATTTCATTCTATTCCTTAGACGATTAATATGAGCAACATGATGACGGCCATGCCACGCGTATTGACCCAGTAAATCCCAAAGAGTGATTGACTTTTGTTGTTCAGGATGATACACTGTCCTCTGGAATTCTGCTTCCGTAAAGTGGGACAAAAATTCATGCCATCTCGCATGAAGAGAAAACAAAAGTGTTATAGAAATATTTATGGGTAAGTTTTGAACATCAGTAGTATTGGCCCAAGCTGATTGTTCATACGGTTTAATCGTTGGGTTATCTTCAGTGTACCCAAGCTTGAACCTTACATAAGCATTCATGTGACTGTCTGCCACATGATGTACAACCTGGTTAACTGTCCATCCTCCATCGCGGTAAGGAGTGTTGAGTTGTTCCTCATTTAAATTTAAAACCGCACTCTCTAACGCATTGGGGAGAAACTTAATGTCAGCTAAACGTCTTTCTTTAACAGCATCTGAATAGGACTCAGGTTCATATTTGCCAATCGGGTATTGTAAATCCTCCATATATGCAGTTTAATTTTCTCGTAATGAATGCCCGGTAAGATGAATAAATACATCTTCCAGGTTGGCATTCTTAACTTCTTTAGGTCTTTCAAAACCAGTAGCCACTAATTCATCTATTAATTTATCGGGTGAGTTAAGAGCTATTATTTTACCATGATCAACAATGGCCACACGGTCGCACAAGTATTCTGCTTCATCCATATAATGAGTTGTGATGATAACAGTAGTCCCGTTTTTTCTTATATCGAGCACGAGATCCCACAAATTTCTTCTTGCCTGGGGATCCAGTCCCGTTGTGGGTTCATCAAGAAAGATGATCTTAGGATTGTTGATCAGAGTAGTCGCAATAGAAAATCTTTGTTTTTGTCCACCGCTTAATTCTTTGACTTTGGATCTGGCTTTATCTTTTAAATTCACCATCTGCAGCAGCTGCATTGCATCCACCTTCCTGTTATACAAACCGCCAAACAAATCAATAAGCTCCAGCAAATTAAGGTTAGGGTAATAACCACTTGTCTGTAACTGCACTCCAATAATCTTCTTTATTTCTTCAGGATCCTTATCAAGATTGAAGTTGTTGACTAATATATTGCCGCGCGTCTTCGGTCTCAAAGTTTCAATAATCTCCAGGGTTGTTGATTTACCGGCACCATTAGGACCCAGTAAACCAAATATCTCTCCTTCAAATACTTCAAATGAGATTCCTTTTACTGCTTCAAACGAACCATAGTTTTTCACCAGGTCGTTTACGGAAATAATTACATTTTTATTCATTGTTCAATTCTGCTTTAACCGATGACATGCACTCTTCTAATTCATCCATCATTTTACTGCTGCCAACAAAAAAAGCAGTCCTCTGGTGTAATTCAGTAGGTTGTATATCAAGAATCGGGATGCTCCCATTGGTCGCCCTGCCTCCTGCTACTTCCACTATAAATGCAAAAGGATTGCTTTCATATAAGAGACGCAATTTTCCTTTCGGTTTATCCGTGGTACCGGGATACATGAATATGCCTCCCTTGATTAAATTCCTATGCACGTCGGAAACCATGCTTCCAATATAGCGTTGCGTATAAGGCCCACCTTCTTCCTTAGATTTGTTCTGGCATTTATTTATATATTTTCTTACTCCTTCACTGTAACGAAAGAAATGCCCGTGATTAACAGAATAAATCTTTCCATTATCCGGGCACTTTATGTCAGGATGACTCAGGCAAAATTCACCAATTGAAGGGTCAAGAGTAAACCCGTTAACTCCTCTCGATGTTGCATAAACCAACATCGTTGAAGAGCCATAAACAATATATCCTGCAGCAACCATATTCTTCCCCTTCTGAAGAAAATCTTCCCTGGCTACTTGTGTACCCCGGTCAGTAACGCGCCTGTAAATAGCGAAGATGGTACCTATAGATACATTTACATCTATGTTGCCGCTTCCATCCAATGGATCAAACAGGCAAACATATTTAGAGTTCTTGCTAACATCATCTTCAAATGCTACAAAATCATCCAGTTCTTCACTGGCAATGCCGGCACAACTTACTCCACGGTGTAGCACATGCATAAACTGGTTATTGGCAAATACATCCAATTTTTTAACATCTTCTCCCTGCACATTCACTGTCCCTTCATCACCCAATATATCAACCAGCCCTGCTTTGTTCACTTCCACATTCACTCTTTTAGCAGCAAGACCTATATCTCTCAAAAGCATACTTAACTCACCTGTCGCATGGGGGAACTGCCTTAAAGAAGCTATCGTAAATTCATCGAGGGTAAGAATATTTCTGTTTACAGGCATCATAAGAAATATTTTAATATAGACAAATGTAAGTTGATTCGCTATTCAGTCCCGAGCTAAATAACGAGCCTTCGTGCTGGAATACGACTGTATTGCTTCGCCGAGTTTCACATTCATGGCTGTTCTTTCTTTCTCACCCGGTACTCTTATGCCAGTAGCAAGGAAGCAGATAACTATAAGATAACTATTACACCACTATTAGATAACAATTACACCACAATTAATAGTTATCTAATAGTGATCTAATTGTTACTGCCGACAGACTTACACTTTAGCTATATCCACACTGGTGGTTAGATCTGACTATATTTTCATTAGCCGGGGGTACGGTGGTAAAAGAATTGATCTTTTTTTATCAACTGTTAAACAGAACGGAATACTTCCATTGCAAGCTCGGAACTACATGAAATGATTCAATATTCTGATTTACTATTAAAGGCAATTAGGCATCTTTGTTGTAAAAGTTAGCGGAATGAAGGTGTTTAAATTCGGTGGCGCGTCAGTAAGTACGGCAGAACGGATCAGGAATGTTGGAAAGATACTGGAGAACTACAGGTCGGAGAAATTATTAGTTGTTGTTTCAGCTATTGGTAAAACAACAAATGCTCTCGAGAAGGTTGCAGAAGCGTTTTATGATAAGAAAAAAGATATAGCTCTTAGCTTATTTGAGGATATTAAAAAGCAACACTTAGATATTTGCAGTGAATTAAATAATGGAGATAACTCCTGCTTTAATTTGTCAGACTTCTTTACAGAAGTTGAATGGCTACTACATGATCAACCGGTACGCGATTACAACTACTATTATGACCAGATAGTTTGTATTGGTGAGGTGCTATCAACAGCAATTGTAAGTCAACATTTAAACAATACTGGAGTAGAGAACAGCTGGCAGGATGTGAGGGATATCATTCGTACAGATGATAACTTCAGGGATGCAAAGATTGATTGGAAAATAACGGAAGAGAAAATAAATGAAGTCGTCGTTCCCCTGTTCAATGATTTTGACATTGTGCTAACCCAGGGATTTATAGGAGCTACAGATGAAAATGAGAGCACCACACTAGGTAGGGAAGGAAGTGATTATACCGCAGCTGTATTTTCAAATTTATTAAATGCTGACAGCCAGACGATCTGGAAAGATGTGAAAGGTGTAATGAACGCCGATCCAAAGGAATATGAAGAAGCGGAATGGATCAGTGAATTAAACTACAGGGAAGTAATTGAGATGGCCTATTATGGTGCCCAGGTCATTCACCCGAAGACCATCAAGCCTCTACAGAACAAACATATTCCCCTGTATGTAAAATCATTTTTACACCCGGAGGCAGAAGGAACTATTATTCATAATCAAAGCATTGATACTCTCCCTCCTATTATTGTTTACAAGCACAACCAGGCGCTGGTGCAATTATCTTCTAAAGACTTTTCCTTTGTCGGGGAAGGACTAACTGCAGAGATGTACAGGATCTTTCAGAAAATAAAGTTTAAACCTAACCTTACACAAAATGCAGCAATCAGTCTCTTATGTGTAGTGGATGATAATAGCCGGAAAGTTGAGCAGTTGGCTTTGCAGGCTTCTGAATTCTTTGATGTTTCCGTTACAAAGAATCTCTGCTTATTAACAGTCCGGCATTATAATGATGAAATCTTTGGGAAACTACTGAATAACAGGAAGGCACTCCTGAAGCAACAAACTCCTGAAACTATACAGGTGCTATTACCTTCATAAGGTTTAATGCTTTGCTTCAATTACAAAGCTTTGCCGTATTTTTTTGGCTACAGGTTTTTCATTCAAGATTGCAGGTTGCCAGGGAGGCATTTGTTCAAGGGTGGTGATCACCTGGTCATCAAAGTCTTCATTGACACCCTGGCTTATTTTGAAATTCGAAGGTACTCCATCGGCATCAACAATGAACTCAACAACCATATTAGCCTTAGTAGTTCCTGCAGGCAGAAAGGGAGAAAGAGCATTTCCCATCTGGGCCAGGTATTTAAAAAATGATTCAGCACCGCCCGGGAACTGGGCACCCTGCGTAACAACATCAGGAATTTCGGAGATTGTTCTTACCCTATGAGGTACTCTGACTCTCTTAGGTTTCTCTACAGGCTTTTCAACCACCTGCACTTTCTTTGATAACCCATCAAAAACATAACCGCCCCTGCTATCTGACATAATCACCGGGAGCTGCTTTGTTAACTCAAAGTGATCATAAACATTTTCTAAAGTTTGTTCAAAACTTTTAAGCTTGTCATCATTCTTGTCCAGGGTCGAAAGATATTCTGCACTTTTTGGATTACTATATCTCACCGGGAAAATATGTACGGGGATGAAATCCTGCCCAAGGTTCTTGGCATGTGCAGCCAGGATATAGATCTCTTCAATCTGTTGATCTGTTACTGGTATACAACCAACGGTTACACAGTTACCGTGGATATAAATATCGCCTCCCGGATGTAGCGGATCACTTAAAAGCTTGTCTGATGGATTGGGATAGTTGATGCCAAGTGATAAATAGTAAGTGCTGTTGGGATTAAATTGATTTATGTAATAGAAACCTTCCGGTACCTGGAAATCGCCCTGTATTCTTTTTGGACCCAGTGTACCTGCCATAGCACATACCTTATACGATTTAAATAATTTAAAAGGTTCTCTTCTCTCGTTTTTGACCCAAACTTCCAGCTGTCCATCATACTTAAAGGACCTGATATAAACATATTTGGCAGGCCACCTTAGCCCTCTGTCTTCAAATTGTTTTTGCAAGGTATCTTGCTTTTTCAAAATGGCATTTCCGGGACGAGGATAGGTACGTTGCACATCGATAAAAGAGGTGTAAGCGCCCTGCGAATTACCCTTAAGTGCACAGAAAACAAGTATTACTATTATGGTGGTCAAATGCTTCATTACACGGTAGCTATTATACTTAGGCAAGTTCTTGTATAAAATGTAAACAAAACGAAAAAATAGGTCAAAGATTGCCCCTTGCTGCCTGTTCTCTTTCAATAGCTTCAAATAAAGCCTTAAAATTTCCTTTTCCAAAGCTCTTTGCTCCTTTACGTTGTATAATTTCAAAAAATAATGTAGGGCGATCTTCGACAGGCTTTGAAAATAGTTGCAATAAATAGCCCTCATTATCCCGGTCCACAAGAATACCTAATTCCTTCAGTGGCTCTAAATCTTCATCTATTTTTCCTACCCTCTCCTCTAAGTTATCATAGTAGGACGATGGAACTTTAAGAAATTCGACGCCACGGCTCATTAACTCGCTAACTGTCTTTACAATGTCGTTTGTGGCCATTGCCACATGCTGCACACCTTCACCATTATAAAACTCCAGGTATTCTTCGACCTGTGATTTATTCTTGCCTTCTGCCGGTTCATTAATAGGAAACTTCACATAACCATTTCCATTACTCATGACCTTGCTCATCAAAGCTGAATATTCAGTGGAAATGTCTTCATCATCAAAGGTGAGAATGTTTCTAAATCCCATTACCTCTTCATAAAATTTCACCCACGGATTCATTTGATTCCATCCGACATTACCTACACAATGATCTACATACAATAGGCCTGTGTCTGCAGGTGAGAAATGGGGATTGCTCCATGGTTTAAACCCTGGCATAAAAGCACCTCTATAGTTCTTGCGTTCTACAAACAAGTGCACTGTATCGCCATAGGTATGAATACCGCTTATTACAACTTCGCCTTGTTCATCAGTAAGCCTCTGGGGTGACAGATAACTCTTGCCTCCTCTTTTTGTGGTTTCTTCCCAGGCACTTATTGCGTCCTGGACACGAAGAGCCAGCACCTTCACACCATCACCATGTTTATAAATATGATCAGCTATATCATTGTTGGGACGAATGGGCGTGGTAAGAACAAAGGTCAGTTTATGTTGGCGCACTACATAGCTTGAACGATCTCTCACACCTGTTTCCGGGCCAGCATAAGCAATAGCCTGGAAGCCGAAAGCACTCATGTAATAATGAGCCGCCTGTTTGGCATTTCCAACATAAAATTCTACATAATCTGTTCCTTCCAGTGGAAGGAAGTCGGCATCATTTGCAATCGTTTGTTGTTGACTTCTTACAGTTTCCATAATTCACTATAGCAATATCAAAATTAGTTATATTTAGTCGCACAAAGCCTCGCTATGGAACCAGAAATAACAATATGTGAAGTAACTCCCTCCCAGGTTCTAAACCTAAAGCCCTTCCTATATTCAATAATAGCCTTAATTGCCATAATTGTTATATGGTCGTTAACGAAGTTTGATTATTTATTACTTGCAATTGCTTTACCATTATTCTATGGCTTTTGGAAGTGGCTACAAGTAAAAGCCACTATACTGAAAATTACCAGCCAGAGAATTATCATAAGTGAAGGAGTATTAAACAAAAGAACAAATGAAACAGAGTTATACAGGGTGAGAGATTCCTGCATAGAAGAACCTTTCTTCTTTCGATTATTTGGAATAGGAAATATTATTGTTTATACAACTGACGAAGCCGACAATGTCTTACGTTTTAAAGCCTACAAAAAACCACATTGGTTAAAAGACCAGGTTCGAAACAATGCTGAGATCTGCAGGCAAAACAAACGATGGGGAAATGATAATATCCTGATACATGAACATGCTATTTAGTAACCGAAAGGGTATGTCTCCGGCATCTTTTCAGTGTGAGGTTGCATATGCAATGGATGCAATGCCTGTGTTTCATCTAAATAGATAAAAGCATCATATCGCTGCGACATAACTGAAGGCACATAATTGCCAAACTTTTCCCTTGCAGGATCATAAACAACTCCAATCGCGCGGTGGTGAATAGATTCAGAGAAATAGTTGCCGTGTGCATCCTCGTTAAAAAGTATATACCTCGATTCAGATGATTGTTTGTGCAATACCTGTTCTATACTTCCAACTCTTGCTTCCGGAACTTCCATTTCTTCCATCAGGGCGCCCCATTCTTCTCCGGCGATTACGCTGCCGGCATACGATCCGAAACCTACCAGGTAAACCTTGTTAATGCCATATTGTTCCCGTGCTAATTGACCAATGTTAACCATTCCTGCTTTTTTCATACTAGTTGCCCTTGCATCACCAATATGAGTGTTATGCTCCCAAACAATAGCTTTTGCGTCACTACCATGGAAGTTGAGTAAACGATCTAATGTTTCCATCATATGCCTGTCCCTCACGTTCCAGCTTTCATTATCAAAGCTCATCATAGCTGTGTAATACTTTTCGGCGTTTACCGCAATCAATGCATTCTGTTCCGCATTAAAACCGGCCTCCCTGTCACCATCCAGAAACTGGGATTTCAGACGCACTTCTTTTAATAAATTAAGCACCTTATCCCTACACGAATGTTCAGTAAGTGAATAACGGGCATACATCTGTTCATTTTCCTCGAATGGCTCAAAGCATTGAATGGCCTTTTTAACTGATTGTGCTGCCTGGGGATCTTCTTTCTGCAGATAATCCATCATCGAGTACATGGAGTCCCACAAACTATATACATCTAAACCATAAAAGCCTATTTTTTTATCAGCGGGGAAGCTTTTGTTGTGATCGGATAACCATTCTGCCAAGGCTGCTATCTCCCAATTAGCCCACATCCAGGTAGGCCAACGATCAAAACTCATTAACACCTCTTTAATTCCTGAGATAGGATTACCTCCTTCAGTTACCTGCTTACCTTTAATATATCGGTTGATCTTATAACAATCCGGCCAGTCTCCTTCTACTGAAATAAAATTGAATCCCTTTTCAGTGATCAATCTTTTAGAAATTGCAGAACGCCAGGTATAGTACTCATGTGTTCCATGAGAAGCTTCACCTAACATTACTACCCGGCTATCTCCAACATCATGTATCAATGCATCGAGGTCTTTTGACGTTTCCAGTTTATGCATAGGATTATTTTAACAGAAAACGCACAAGGATTACACCAGAATGATGATTTTTGCCAAATGGTAAAAGTAGGAATCCTTGGAGGTGGTCAATTGGGAAGAATGTTATTACAAGCAGCAGCTAATTACACAATAGAAACTCATGTGCTGGAAAACGATTCAGAATGTCCGGCAGCTCATTTATGTACCTATTTTACTAAAGGAGATATTCGCGATTTTGATGCGGTTTACCAGTTCGGAAAAGCACTGGATGCAATTACCATTGAAATAGAAAACGTAAACGTCGAAGCATTAGAGAAACTTGAGGAAGAAGGTGTCCGCATTTTTCCCAGGCCCTCAGTACTGAGAATAATTAAAAATAAAGTGCTGCAGAAAAAATTTTACTCCGATCAGCAAATTCCTACTCCTGAATTCCAGGTAGTTTCTTCTCATGAAGAAATTAGAAATGCTTCCCACTTATTTCCTGCCGTTCAGAAGTTAGGTGAAGGAGGGTATGATGGCCGTGGAGTCCAGGTTTTAGAAGATGTAAAGTCCCTGCATAATGCCTTTACAAAAGAAAGTGTTCTCGAACGTAAGGTAAATATCAAAAAGGAAGTGGCTCAAATCGTCGCTGTCAGTACAGATAATAAGATGGCACTTTATCCACCAGTTGAAATGGTAGTTGATAAGAATTTAAATCAGTTGGATTATCAAATCTGCCCGGCAGATATTAATCAACAGGTGCTATGGAAATTAGAAGCAATCTCTATGGCTGTTGTCCGCAGTTTTCACTCAGCGGGATTATTTGCCGTTGAGTACTTCATTGACAATAAAAATGAAGTGTGGGTTAATGAAATTGCTCCAAGAGTGCACAACAGCGGGCACCATACAATAGAAGCACATTACTGTTCACAATTTGATATGCTGTGGAGAATCATGTTAGGATATCCTTTAGGAAATACAAAGATGATTTTACCTTCCGCTATGATTAATATCATTGGTGCTGATTCCTATTCAGGAAAAGCTCAATATACCGGCCTGGAAGAGGTGTTAAAGCTCGATAATGCCTTTCTACACCTATATGGTAAAGCTGAAACACGCCCGGGACGGAAAATGGGACATGTGACCCTCGTTAGCAAAGAAAAACAGGACCTTGTATATAAGGCACACCAAATAAAACAGTCTGTTTCAGTTATTTCCGAACAGGAAGTACGTTAATTAAGGTTAATGAACTTCCATATTGGGGAATTTTAATAAATTATGATGGGCATTACTATATACTTTTGTCCATTCTTATATTCTACGCCCGATATTTTATGATTAGGTTCCTGTCCGTCATTCTGATTTCTCTTATATCAATTTCAGTTATATCATGTACTAGTTCTGCCCGAAAAAAGGAGACTGAACAAAAATTTAAAGGGGGCAATCAACGCCCGCCGGTAAGAGCGGATGCCTATATAGCTAAGACCAGCACTTTATTTGATAAAATTGAAATTCCGGGTTCGATAGTTGCCAATGAAAGCACTGATATTCACCCTGAAGTTGCCGGCAGAATTACAGGAATTTATTTTCGTGAAGGTAGTTTTGTTGGTAGAGGAGCCCTATTGGTGAAACTCAATGATGCAGATTTGCAGGCACAAAAAAGAAAGTTGCTTGTTCAGATGCAAATTGCAAAACAAAACGAGAACAGGTCTTCTGAACTTTTAAAGATCCAGGGTATTAGCAAACAAGATTACGAAGCCACACTGCTGCAAGTGAACAACATCAATGCAGACCTTTCGATTATCCAAACTCAAATTGAGAAAACTAACATCAGAGCTCCATTTTCCGGGAAGGTTGGCTTCAGAATGGTTAGCCCGGGAGCGTATGTAAGTCCTGCATCCACATTAACTACTATCAGCCAGACAAGTGGATTAAAAATAGATTTTAATGTTCCTGAAAGATATATCGCACACGTTAAAAACGGTGACTATATAAAATTCAAAGTGGAAGGAAGCAATCGTAATTATTCTGCCAGAATCATTGCCACTGAATCAAATATAACTGCAGATACCAGAACATTAAATATAAGGGCGATGGTGCAAGGAGACCAGGCGGGTCTAACGCCTGGAAATTTTGCAAAAGTTATATTTGATTTTCCTCCTGAACCAAATGCGATTATGGTTCCTTCACAGGCTATTATTCCACAGGCAAGAGGTAAAAAGGTATATCTATATCAAAATGGAAAAACGAAATTTGTTGATGTAACAACGGGTATTAGAGATTCTTCAAATGTGCAGATAACAAGTGGATTAAATCCTGGTGATACTGTATTGATAACAGGATTATTAATGTTGAAACCTGACGCAAAAGTAAAATTGGGCAGAGTTGTAAACGGCACAATTCAACCCCGAGAAGGTGAATGGCCCCGAAAAGACTCCTTAAGAAGGAAGAAACAATAAAAGATCCTCTATCATGAAGAGTAAAGAGATGGGAGGCGATGTATGAATATTTCAGAATTAAGTTTACGACGGCCGGTTCTTGCAGTTGTTTTAAACATTATAATTGTTGTTTTTGGAATAATAGGATATAAATTTCTTGGTGTACGCGACTACCCTGCTATTGATCCTCCCAACATTACGGTAAGTACTTCTTATGGTGGAGCGAATCCGGACATCATTGAAACTCAGATCACAGAACCTCTTGAAAAGGCTATCAATGGCATTGCCGGAGTAAAAAACATTACTTCCTCAAGCAGTGCCGGAAGAAGTAATATCAATGTTGAATTCGATCTTTCTGTAGACCTGGAAGCAGCAGCCAATGATGTCAGGGATAAAGTATCTCAGGCATCGAGAGCTTTACCTAATGACCTGGAGTCTCCTCCCGTCGTGTCAAAAGCTGATGCCAGTTCCGATCCTATTATCTCCATGACCGTTCAAAGTGATACAAGGAACCAGTTACAAATAACAGAATATGCCAACAATGTATTGGTAGAACGGTTACAAACAATTCCCGGGGTAAGTGCTATCCAGATTTGGGGAGAGAAGAAGTATGCCATGCGCATTTGGTTTGATCCAAAGAGATTAGCTGCCTACAATCTAACTCCAAGTGATGTAGAAGCGGCCCTTCGAAGGGAAAATGTGGAATTACCCAGTGGTAAAATTTCGGGAAATTCAACAGAACTTACAATCAGGACTTTTGGACGACTTAATACGGAAGACGAATTCGCAAATATTATTATTAACAATGTCAATGGCAGCGATATCAAACTAGAGGATGTTGCCGAAGTCGTATTAGGACCGGAAAATGAGGAAAGTGCATTGAAGGAAAGTGGTATTCCAATGATAGCAATGGCTATTATCCCTCAACCCGGATCCAATTATGTTAACATATCTAATGAATTCTATAAAAGGCTTGATCAATTAAAAAAAGAGATTCCGAAAGATATAAATCTGAAAATCACCCTTGATCAAACGAAATACATAAAGAATTCAATTGAAGAAGTACAGGAAACATTAATTATTTCTCTTGCGCTGGTAATATTGATCATATTCCTTTTCTTCCGCGATTGGCTCATTGCACTTAGGCCATTAATTGATATTCCTGTTTCCTTAATTGGAGCATTCTTTATAATGTATGTTTCCGGGTTTACCATCAATGTGCTGTCATTGCTGGCCATCGTGCTGGCCACAGGACTTGTAGTAGACGATGGTATAGTAGTAACCGAAAACATTTATAAAAAGCTGGAAGCAGGGATGAACAAATGGAAAGCTGCAAAAGAAGGTTCGAAGGAGATTTATTTTGCTGTTATAGCAACCTCCATCACTTTAGCAGTAGTGTTTCTCCCCATTATCTTTTTGCAAGGTTTTGTCGGAAGGTTATTCAGGGAGTTTGGAATTGTGGTTGCAGGTGCTGTATTAATTTCTGCTTTTGTATCACTAACACTTACTCCTGTACTAAACGTTAAGCTTACAAGGAATGTTCACAAACACTCATGGTTTTATAACAAGACAGAACCATTCTTCCGTTGGTTGGAAACAAGTTACAGGAGTAGTCTTACCAAATTCATGAAAGTGCGTTGGGTAGCGTTCATAATAGTGGCAGTGTGTGGTGTGATCATTTATTTGATTGGTTCTTCTATTCAGTCGGAGTTAGCTCCAATGGAAGATCGTAGCCAGTTTTCCATTTCAGTTACTGCTCCCGAGGGTAGCTCCTATGAGTATACAGATAGGTTTATTGAGAAATTGACCAACCTGGTATTAGATTCTGTACCTGAAGCAAACACCGTAATGTCTCTTACTGCACCCGGGTTTTCAAGTGGTGCAGCCAATACAGGATTTGTCAGACCTACACTGGTGGATCCAGGCGAAAGGCAACGTTCACAAAAAGAAATTGTGGCAATGATTAACAGGAACTTACCTAAGTTTTCTGAAGGAAGAGCTGTTGCCATTGAGCCACAAACCATTCAACAGAGTCGTCGTGGAGGACAAGCAGTTTCATTTGTTATACAAAACAATGACTTCGACAAGATTGCCCAGGTTCTTCCAAAGTTCCTTGAAGAGGCAAACAAGAGTCCCATTCTCCAGGGTGTTGATGCCGATCTTAAATTTAATAAGCCTGAATTAAGAGTAAATGTTGACAGGTTAAAAGCAAGTGAATTAGGAGTGAGTGTACAGGATATTTCTAACACTCTAAACCTGGCATTAAGCAACCGGAGATTCGGTTATTTTACTAAAGACGGCAAACAATACCAGGTGATGGGCCAGGTAGCGCGTTCTGACCGGGATGATCCTACTGACCTTAAGGAAATAGCAGTCCGGAATAATAAAGGAGAAATGATAAGCCTGGATAACCTGGTCACATTTACTGAAGCCACAACTCCTTCAACTATTTACCATTTCAATCGCTTTAAATCTGCCACTGTTTCAGGCAGTTTGGCTCCCGGAAGAACGGTGGGAGAAGGTATTAAGGAAATGCAGCGGATTTCCAAACAATTATTAGATGATACTTTCTATACTGCTCTCGCAGGCTCATCACGCGACTATGCGGAAAGTTCTAGCAATATAGGATTTGCTTTCTTTTTAGCCCTTGGACTAATATTCTTAATTCTGGCGGCGCAGTTTGAAAGTTTTGTTGATCCATTAATCATTATGTTAACCGTCCCGCTGGCTATTGCAGGTGCTTTACTATCACTGTGGATATTTGACCAGACACTGAATATATTTTCTGAGATTGGAATGATCATGCTGATTGGATTGGTTACGAAGAATGGTATCCTCATTGTAGAATTTGCAAACCAAAACAGGTTAAAAGGAATGGCAAAGACAGAGGCAGCAATTTATTCAGCATCTCAAAGACTTAGACCGATTTTGATGACAAGCCTTGCGATGTCACTGGGTGCACTGCCGATTGCATTATCCCTGGGTGCTGCGGCTACCAGTAGGATTCCCTTAGGAATTGTGATTGTTGGTGGTGTAGTATTCTCACTGATTTTAACTCTTGTTGTTATTCCGGCTATGTACTCCTATTTTTCTTCCGAGAAGAAGAAGAGTGAATTAGATACTATAGAAATTAAATCTGAACATGCAGAATTGGAAGATGCCAGGTACTAAGGAACTATTAAGAAGAACTTTACTGCCGTTGGCATTGATTATTGGTCATTTTAGTGTTTTTGCACAGGATAGCCTCAGTGTAGAAGAAGCAGTTGCCACTGCACTTCACAATAATTACGATATTCTTTTATCAAGAAATGATTCAGCTATTGCTGCTATAAACATTGATTACAGGAATGCTGCTTTTATTCCAAGGTTGAATGCTTCTTCCACTATGTTATTTAATAATAACTCGCAGAAGCAAAAACTCACCGATGGCACAATTAAAGACAGGACAGGAATTCGCCAGAACACCCTGAATGCAGCTTTGAGTTTGAACTGGGTAGTTTTTGACGGATTCAGGATGTTTATCTTACGTGACCAGATGGACCAGGCAGTGAAAATTGGTAGCCTTGAAATAAAAAACCAGGTAATCAATACTGTCGCTGATGTTATAAAAACGTATTATGACATTGTAAGGCAAACACAACAGCTGAAAAACATAGATGAACAAATGCAACTCAGTGCTGACCGGTTGAGGCTATCACAATATAAACTGGATATCGGAGCCGGGATAAAACCGGATGTTTTACAGGCTCAAATTGATTATAACGCTCAGAAGGCTAACCGCATCAATCAATTAACCTTAATTGATCAACGGAAACAATCATTAAACTTATTGATGAATGTTCCCCGCGATGTTTATTATAAAGTATCCGACACCATCCCTGTTGAAACCGGAATTGTCCTGGGAAATCTATTAAACAATCTTGAAGAAACCAGTCCTGTTCTTAGGTTAGCACAGACAAGCATTGATGTAGCAGAATTGAATGTGAGAACTGCGAAAGCAAGTCGTTACCCGGTAATATCATTAGTGTCTGCTTATAATTTCAGCAGGGTAAATAATAATGCTGTGGTTAATCCTATTCAACAAGCAATATTCAATTTAAATAAAGGCTGGAACTACGGTATCTCTGCTACAGTGCCCATTTTGAACAATTTCACTGTAAGGCAGCAAATTCGACAGACATCGTTGGCAGTTAATTACCAGCAACTACGTTATGAAAATCAACAGGCATTGTTGAATACAAATCTCATAAATACATATAGAACTTACCAGGCACAAAGCGAGATTGTAAGCATTAACGATTCTAGTGTAACCTTAGCTCGTGAAAACCTGTACATTGAAAGAGAACGTTACCGCCTTGGAAGAACAACATTTATTGAATTAAGGCAGGCAGAGGAAAACCTTGCCAATGCTATTACCAATGTTATTACTGCCCGTTATAACTGGAAGGTAGCCGAAACAGAGCTACTAAGATTAAAGGGAGACCTGGTAAGGTAAACATCTCAATTTAGCAGTTCAATTAGGAAAAGCCGATTAATCTTTGCAATAGGATATTACCTTCGTTTATTATACTCTTCTGAAATGGCTGATCCAAATAGCAAGCAAGATCAAAACGGAATTCACGTGGGAATAATTATGGGTAGTGATTCTGATTTACAAGTAATGCAAGCTGCAGCAGATATCCTTCAATATTTCGGGATTCAATTTGAGTTAACCGTTGTCTCTGCTCATAGAACTCCTGAAAGAATGTTTGAGTACGCCCGCACTGCAAAGGAAAGAGGACTTAAGGTAATTATAGCAGGTGCCGGTGGCGCAGCACATTTACCAGGTATGGTTGCCTCTTTGAGCAGCTTGCCGGTAATAGGAGTACCCGTTAAATCGAGCAATTCAATTGATGGCTGGGACTCTATTCTTTCTATTCTTCAAATGCCAAACGGCATACCGGTAGCTACCGTTGCACTAAACGCAGCAAAAAATGCAGGTATACTGGCTGCCGAGATCATAGGGATCTTTGATGATTCCGTTAGTACAAAAGTTATAGATTATAAAGAGCAGTTGAAGACTGAAGTAATTACAAAAGTTATTAAATTACAGGAAGGAGGATGGACTAATTCTTTTGATAAAGGACAGTAAACTGCTGCTCCAAAGTGAGTGAATGCCTGTATAATTCCTCTATAAAATACATGCCCCATTTTGAATAAAAAGAGCTCACATTTTCTATTCTTTCCTGCAGACCATTAGAAGGGAAAAGTTCTGTCTTAAGCTTATTTACCTGCCGCTGTTTTGCTTCATACTTTTTTCTTTCTGATCTAAGCATTTTCTTTTCTAATATCATGAGCCGGTTAACGGCTTTTACTTTAAGAGCTTGAACATGTTGTTCCAAGGTAGGATCAACCTGTGAGGCAGTGCTTTTTAACTCGTCATAAAGAATAGTCAATTTATCTAATTGTCCATTCAGGTGAGGTTTTCTTCCTTGCTTTTCGATCAGGCTATTTACGATCTGGAGTTCTGTCTTAAATAACTCTACTGTTGTAAGGCCTAACTTCTGGATTATGGCGTCCTGCTTTTCTGTTACTATCAGAAAAGAATTCCGTAACAGTAAAATAGGGTAGCAGACATTGTATGTTTCAAATAAATCTTTCAGTTGTGTCCAATAGGCTAGTTCTCCTCCCCCTCCTAAAAAGGCCAGATTTGGCAAAATAGTTTCCTGGTATAATCCTCTCAGGATAACATTAGGACTAAAGTGCTCCGGATGATCATTCAATTCCTTTTCAAGTTCTAACTCACTAAAACTAAAATTTGTTTTATGAACCTTGTAGCAATCTCCTTCCTGTACAATCCTTGCCCTTACACCGTCGGTCATATAAAACAGGTTAATTTCACGGGGATTTGCCTGGACATTATAATTCAGATTGTCCAATTTACTACAGGTGTCCTGGACAATTGCAGATGGTTTTTGCTCAAACAGATCTTCTGTAAACACGGGTATCATTAACCTTTTCAGTCTCCTGTCATCAGCAATCAAAACGATTAATCCAAACTTTTTAAATAAGAAATCGATCAATTTAAATGTAGCGTTCTGAATAGTATCACCAATTTTAAAATAACGGCGTATAGCTGCTATCCATTCAGCAGAAAATGACCCGACTAATTGTCCTTCCAGATCAGTTATTAATTGAACTAATGATTTATCTACTTTAAACCTGCCGAAGGCTCCAGTCTGAGTTGTCTTCCACACATACTTCTTGCCTTCTACGGTAAAATGTCCAAGCTCATCAAAGTCAGCATCCTCAGAACCCATATAGTAAACAGGGACTATACGGATATCCGAATACTGTTGTTGAATATGAGCTGCTAACTTAATGGTATGAAGAATCTTGTATATGAAATAGAGAGGACCTGTGAAAAGAGCAGGTTGATGAGCAGTGCAAACTGTAAAACAGTTTTCTTGTTGCAGTGCTTCTATGTTCTTGGAAACTTCATCACATACTTCAACTGTTGAATACTGGTCCTTAAGAACTTCTACCAAAATGTCCCTCTCTACCTTTTGCTGTTGTCTTCTCTCAATAGCAAGTTTAATCCCCTCCAAAGTAGTCGGAAAAGAATGAAATTGTTGTAATAGTGGTTTGCCCTGTATGTAGTCTATTACAAACTTGCTAAAGGCATTTGTTTCCAAATAAGTAATATGTTCTGAAGCAAACATGAAGTAAAAATAATTACAAGTTTGCAATGGCTATGTTTATTATCAACACAACCGATCAGAATTCATTATAATAAGTGCCCGAGCTAAAGAATTAGAGGAGTTCTTTTAATTTTTCTATTACGCGATCAACTTCTTCTCTTGTATTGTATTTACTAAAAGAAAAACGAATGGTAATCCAATCATCAACCTTATTCAATGCATGCATTACATGTGAACCAATATCTGCACCACTACTACAGGCACTTCCACCTGAAACGCAAATGTTGTTGATGTCAAGGTTCATGAGCAAAAATTCTGACTTGCCTGTTTTGGGAAAACAAACGCTTAACACTGTGTACAATGAATCCGGTGCGCTGTTAATGGAAATACCCGGAATATTTTTGTGAAGCTGATCAGCCATATACTGCTTGAGTTCAGCAATATACTTACCTGTTACAGGATAATCATGCATTGCCATTTCGAGTGCTTTGGCAAACCCAACAATCCCATATACATTTTCTGTCCCTGCTCTCAGGTTTCTTTCCTGGCCACCCCCGAAGATTAATGGATGGATTTGCACTCCCTCATTGATATATAATATGCCGGTACCTTTTGGCCCATGGAATTTATGACCTGAAGCAGACGCAAAATGTAAATAGAGCTTAGAGAAATTCATTGGGTAATGACCAATGGTCTGCACACAATCTGAATGGAAAATAGCGGAATATTTCCTGCAGATCTCCCCTACTTTTGCTATATCCAGCAGCACCCCTATTTCATTATTGGCATGCATTAAGGTCACCAGGCATTTCTTTCCTTTACCATGTTCCACAGCCAATTGATTTTCAAGATCAGCATAATCAATATGCCCGTCGTCAGTTAGTTTTACAAAGCTGGTGGTTACTTCTTCTGTCTTTGAATAATATTCAACAGTATGAAGCACTGCATGGTGTTCAATTGGTGAAGTGATTACATGATTACAGTGCAGGTCATGAATAGCACCCGCAATAACGGTGTTATTACTCTCGGTACCGCCACTGGTGAAAAATATACTTCCCGGCTTCACACCTAAATTCCTGGCTACGGATTTCCTTGCGTTCTCTACCGCCAGGCGGGTCTCCCTGCCATAAGAATAAATAGATGAAGGATTACCAAAATGAGTTTGCAAATAGGGTAGCATAGCGTCCAGCACTTCTTTTGCCAAAGGAGTAGTGGCTGCATTATCTAAATATATTCGTGTATCTGCAGGAGCTGTCAATGCACTTCTTTTCAGAGAAACTGTGGACATCACTGTTTCTGCTTTCAGATTATCAGTCTTTTCGGAATTCATTAGTATTACTTCAATGTTTTAATACCTCTTCCGTTCGTTTTCGTTTGCTTCAATTCTTCTTTCAAAAATTCACCAGTAAAGCTTTCCTTCACCTTCAACAATCCCTCTGGCGCTCCTTCATAAAGAATACGACCGCCCCCTGATCCTCCTTCGGGTCCTATGTCAATAATATGGTCTGCAACTTTTATTACATCCATATTGTGTTCAATAACAAGCACCGTATTTCCTCTATCCACCAATTTGTTGAGTACTTCCAGCAGGTGGTGGATATCTTCAAAATGAAGACCGGTTGTAGGCTCATCCAGTATATAGAAGGTCTTGCCTGTATCCCGTTTCGCCAATTCTGTGGCTAGTTTCACCCTTTGGGCTTCACCCCCACTTAAAGTTACTGCCGATTGGCCTAAAGTTATGTAACCCAGGCCTACATCTTCAAGAACTTTTATTTTCCTGTAGATGTAGGGTATATTTTGAAAGAATTCTACTGCTTCTTCAACCGTCATTTCCAGGACATCTGCAATAGACTTTCCTTTATACCTGATCTCGAGCGTTTCCCTGTTGTATCGTTTACCATTGCACTTTTCGCAATGCACGTAAACGTCAGGAAGAAAATTCATTTCTATCGTTCTCAGTCCACTTCCTTCGCACACATCACATCGGCCACTCTTTACATTAAATGAAAAACGACCCGCATTATACCCCCTTATTTTTGCTTCAGGTATGGAAGCAAACAATGTTCTTATGTCCGTAAAAAAGCCACAATATGTAGCAGGGTTACTCCTCGGTGTTCTTCCTATCGGTGACTGGTCAATTTCAATAACCTTGTCAATATATTCAAGCCCGGCGATACTTTTATATTCCAGCGGCTGAAACTTTGAATTATAACAATGCTGTGACAGTAAAGGGTATAATGTTTCATTTATCAGCGTTGATTTACCACTGCCACTAACCCCTGTTACTAAAATGAGTTTACCTAAAGGAAACTTCACGTTTAACTTTTGTAGATTATTCCCCTGCGCACCCTTGATTTCAACAAACTTACCGTTCCCTTTTCTCCTCTCTTTAGGTACAGCTATTTCTCTTTCTCCATTCAAAAAGTGAGCTGTTAATGTATCTTTTTGAAGTACAGATTCCGGTGTGCCTTCTGCAATTATTTTCCCTCCATGGAAGCCGGCTCGTGGACCCACATCAATAAGATGATCAGCGGAAAGCATGATATCTTTATCATGTTCCACTACAAGGACACTATTACCTATGTCCCGCAAATTTTTCAATGCAGTAATCAGTCGGTGATTATCCCGTTGATGCAGACCAATGGAAGGTTCGTCCAGTACATAAGTAATGCCTTGCAATTGAGAACCAATCTGGGTTGCTAAACGTATTCGTTGTGATTCACCACCGCTAAGTGTTCTTGTGGGCCTGTTTAGGGTCAGGTAGGTCAAACCCACGTCTAACAGGAATTGCAATCTTTCACGTATTTCTTTGATGATTTCCTTTGCGATTACCTTTTGATTCTTATTCAGTCTCTCTTCAATACCGTTAAACCACTGGACCAGTTGCACCAAATCCAGGCTGCTCAATTCTGCAATGTTTTTCTCATCTACTTTAAACCATAAACTTTCCTGCTTCAAACGGGTACCATTACATGTTTTACATGTACTAAGCTGCATAAAGCCTTCAGCCCACCTCTGGATGGCTTCACTTGAACTGGTGGCAAACCATCTTTTCACCTGGTTAATTATTCCTTCGAATTCCCCGGTATATACACTATCCTCTAACTTTTCATCATCAAATTGCAAATCATCAGCACTGCCTCCTTCTTCATTTCCATAAAGAAGGATGTTTAAAGCTTTTTCTGATAATTTTTTTACCGGAGTATCGAGGTGGAATTTATATTTTTTTGAGAGTTGCTGAACTTGTCTGAAAACCCATGTATCTCTCTCTCCACCTAATGGTGCAATCCCCCCTTCATTAATGGATAGTTCATCATCGGGAATGATGGCAGACATATCCACGGTATAAACCTGGCCCAATCCTTTACATGCAGGGCAGGCTCCGTAAGGGGAATTAAAGGAAAACGAATTAGGAGATGGTTCTTCATAACTGATACCCGTTTCCTCGCACATCAATTGACGACTATACGCCACTTCCCCCGTTTCTGATTTCTTATTGTTTTCTCCTTCATATAACAGGAACATCAGGTCTTTACCTAACTTAAGTGACTGTTGAACACTCTGGCTGATCCGGGTCCTAAGTTCCTTTGTCACCTTCATCCTGTCTACAACCAGTTCTATGTCATGAATCTTATACCGGTCAAGCTGCATTTTAGGAGTGATATCTTTCACTTCGCCATCAACTCTCACCTTCAGAAATCCCTTTTTCCGCACTTCTTCAAACAGTTCCCGATAGTGACCTTTTCGTCCTCTTACCAGTGGAGCCATTAAGCTTATTTTATATCCGTCGAATCGTTTGAAGATATTATTGACGATCTCCTCTTCACTCCATCGTACCATTTTCTTTCCTGTATTATAGGAATACGCTTCACTGGCACGGGCAAAAAGAAGCCGTAAAAAATCATAAACTTCCGTAACAGTTCCTACAGTTGAACGTGGGTTTTTGTTTGTAGTTTTTTGTTCAATGGAAATTACAGGTGAAAGGCCGGTGATCTTGTCAACATCAGGTCGTTCCATCTCCCCTATAAACTGCCTCGCATAGGCTCCAAACGTTTCCATATAGCGCCTTTGTCCTTCTGCATATATGGTATCAAAAGCAAGAGATGATTTTCCACTACCACTAATGCCGGTAATAACAACCAGTTTATTTTTCGGTATGGCAATATCAATATTCTTGAGGTTATGTTCTTTAGCCCCATATACTTCTATGAATTCCGTCGCCGTAACAGTATTGTTAAATTCAATTTCTTTTTCCATGTAATTAAATCCGCTGAAGAAAGCGAAGATACACAAGCATAAAAGGTGGTAAAAAACATTAACAACTGTAGAATATTTGGTCCTGGAAGCGTTTTTGGCACAGAATTGTGTATCTAGGGCAGACTCGATTTTAAACCTTAAAATAACCTCAAATGAAAAACGCCTTATTCGCCCTGGCCATCCTATGCACACTTGGCGCCAGCGCTCAAACTACAACAGCAACTACCTCCGAAAAACCAGTTACCCCTGCACCACAAGTAACTACTGCCACCGCTCCTGTAGCAGTCGTAGCTGCTACACAAACAGTTGTTCCCGATTACCTCAAAGGAGTTTCAAGCGATAATATTAAGCCGGAAAATTTCCTGCCTGTGTTAGGAAACTTTAAGGGTGTGGGACTATCAACAGCAGATGTGGTTGTGACGGTTGATCCGGCCAATGTTGGAATTGTTTGGGTTGATGGATTACCACAAGGTAGATTCAAAGCTCTCCTCAGAAAATCACCGGCTACTTATAAAATACCGGCACAGAAATCAGCCACCGGCAGATCGGTTTCAGAAGGAACACTTTATTATGATCCATCCACAAAAGAAATTACTATTCTCATTGGAAAACCATATAATGAAGCCACACCTACAGAGTTCCTGGCTACAAGCTCAAATACAAATCACAAAGGGTGGCAGTTTACAGGCCTAAAGTCTGAAGCTGACGCTGCTGTTACCCCTTCAGTTGACAGCAAACAGTAAAAGCCATCCCTTGGAAAGGCTTTCCAGAGGGGGGAGCCTTTCTTCTGTTTTTCCTAAGATTTTCTATTGGTATTTTAATTTTTACTTGTTGCATTTCTATCAGTAAGTTTAGTATGCATAGGTATTCCTGAACGGCTTTCCAGCCGTTCTTTTTTTTGTAATTTTGATTAGTTCCTAAAGGCTGTTAAGACGTTAACAGCTTGTAACCCCGGGAGAATTCTGTTATTTAACATGTTCAAACGCAAAACGACCGCAGATAAGATATGTACCTCTTAAAAAGGCTATTTCACAATCTTTGTATGGATTATGTATGGAGTTAGCATGGAGTTAGCATGGACAAACTCCATGCTAACTCCATGCTAACTCCATGCAAACTCCGTGGTTACTGCGTGGTTTAAATTCTAACTATACATATCGAAAGGTGAGATTGAAACCAAGAAATTCAGTAAATAGCTTTCCAAAATCCCCCAGATCATTTGCATTCGCACAGAAATAGTTATTCTCCTCGGTTCAACTAAATGCTACATATATTCCAACCCAGGTAAACAAGTTCTACCCTCCCAAAAAAAATGCATAGTTTAAATAATAAGAAGAGTTACCAGGAAATTATACGCCCATCGATTTAGATGGTCAGAATTCATCTTTAAACAAATTATGTAATCCACTTTCATAAGTTGATCGCGATTATTTTTGATACGAACATTTTTTCAAGAAGAAGAGTAACTGTTGTGCTTAAGTGATTTTTAATTAAGAAGTATAATACGTGCAGATTCTTTTTTTTAAACCAGCCTACGAAGCCTTAACTTCTCTAACTGGTAACTAACTGTAGTGCTTATGTGAAAGTTATATATGTTAAAGCTCTTTATTTCCACCATGTCACTTTGTTTCGCAAATTCGCTCCCGTAGCGGTTTTTACCAGAGAGAAGATTGTTCCAACACCCACGATCGTTACTAAAATGCCCCAATTCGATGCTCTGATAAAAATATAATTCCCATTCCTAAACTCATTCTTAGCTCGTTTTTCACATGGCATGATTTTGATTCATAACGGTACGACGACGTCCAATATCTATTAAAAAGCCAATCGTTAAAACACCTACCTCCCCCGACTAGAACTCCGGAAAACCGGAAGGACATTGCGTATTGTGAATCAGTTTAAATGTGAAGTATGACGTCTGAAAAAGTTTTAGTCATTTCGGCCAATCAATCTATTTGCTATGTTTTTGAAAATTTATTTTCCCCACGTTTTAAAATCTTAAGCGCGGAAGACGGTTTAACAGGTCATCGTCTATTGAGGAGTCAACATCCCGGTGTCTTAATTGTTGACTTGGATTTTAATACTGATGATAATGTCGAGTTTGTTAACTACATTCTTTCAAGCCGACTCCATACAGTTCCAGTTATTGTATTATCCACTGATCAGAACGTAGTAAAGAGGTTTGAAAAAGAGACAGATCTCTATTTCTTTCAAAAGCCTTTTAATCCAATCACGTTGATGGAATATGCCGAACAATTGCTTGTAAAACATCCACAAACATCAATCATCAATAAAAAAATAAATACTTAAAGTCAGAAATTATGTTGTTAGAACCAACCCTTATGAAAGTAGATATCCAGGCTGGGTACAATGAAAACTTGTCTGTTGTTAAGCACAATTTTTCAATTCATTATATTGGAAATAATGCTATGATCTCGCAAAGGTTCGTACCCCATTTTGAACAGGTGTCAGAGAATAAAAGTTTACTTCAGGTTTTTAACCGGGTACAATCCAGCAGTTTACTTTTACCTGCTATTATTCTTATTGATATTCCTGTTTCTCTCGATGAACTGAAAAGGACTTTTGGGAACATCAGTAAATCACATCCAGGGAAAATATTGATTTGTTGTAATGCAGCACACCTTCATGGCAACGACCTGGAGCAGGCAAAAAGCGTGGATATTATTGAAGACGTTTTTGATTTCAATAACGATTCAATTTCGCTGGAAAAAAGAATTCTATTCCTGGTAAAAGTTGCGGGACAACGTAATTGCAACCCTGTGAGAGTGCGACAGGACAGAAACGGGAAACTACCATTAATGCTAAAGCGCTTTTTTGATTGCCTTGTGGCTGGAATACTTTTGTTGTTACTGACACCTGTAATGGCTGTGATAGCAATTGCGATATGGCTGGAATCCGGTGGGCCGGTTTTCTACAGTCAGCCCAGAGTGGGCAGAGGTTACCGGGTATTCAGGTTTTTTAAGTTCCGTACGATGGTGCAAGATGCGGACAAACAGATAGATGAACTAAGTGAAAAAAACCTTTATAACGCCAATGAAAGCGGACCTAAATTTTTCAAGATGCAAAACGATCCCAGGATCACACCAGTAGGGAGATTTCTTCGTAATACCAGCCTTGATGAATTACCTCAATTGTTTAATGTATTAAGAGGCGATATGTCGGTTGTTGGCAACAGGCCTTTGCCCCTTTATGAAGCAGAAACTCTAACTTCTAACGACTGTGTAGAAAGGTTCTGTGCTCCCGCAGGTATCACAGGTTTGTGGCAGGTCACTAAAAGAGGCCGTCCTGAAATGACAGTACGGGAAAGAGTGAAGCTCGACATCGAGTATGCAAGGCGAGTGAGTGCAGCGTTTGACTTTAAGATTCTGATGGCAACCCCGAAGGCGCTTTTCCAAAGATCAAATGTTTAGAACAACACTTCCGTGATACTGCCTTATTTCTTAAGTATATAGGAAGTTTTTCAGTAGAGCCAAGTGTAAATATTAAATGGAGAGGCTGTGAGGATGTAATCCTTAGGCTATCTCCATTTTTCTTTGGCTAATAACCTGCGCTTCAGGAATTTTTATTTTGAATATTAAACTGTTTCCTTCCTCCTTGATTTTTCCCAAATCGCAGATTGTTTACCAGTCAAGTAGCGCTTCATGCCGGCAAAAACTGCATAGTTCATTAAACAAAAGTAGTAAGGAACAAACAACGCCTTAACTTTTCCACCACGCTTTTCAATTAAATACCCGCTAAGTGCAGCTGAATAAAAAAGAACTTGCATTATTAGGATTATCTTGTAAACAGTGGCATTCCCGGCTGTAATTAAGATGATGTTCAAAAGCAATACTACCGGTAGTAGCAGCGGAGTAAGGGTCCATCGCAATACCCTATGACTGATATATTGAAAGGACACAAGAGGATATCTTAATGGATTAAGCAGCGACCAAAGGCGGATAACAGCCTGTATCCCCCCGGCAGCGATCCTGATTTTTCTCTTCAATTCTTCCTTCACATCGGCTGAAGCTTCTTCCCGGGCAATAGCATTAGGTTCATAAGCCACCCTGAATCCCTGCTGCACTACCTGTAGCGAAATTTGGAAATCATCAAGAATGGTATCGGCCGGCACAGGAGAATATAGAGCTGTGCGCATACTGAAAAGCTCACCTGCAGCACCTACAACTGTATACAATTCGGCATCCCATTTTTTAAGCTGGGATTCGTATTTCCAATATACACCTTCGGTTGATGCTGCATCGCCTGCCCCCTCAACTGCTACCCTTTTTTCACCTGCCACGGCCCCTGTATTTGGATCCTGGTAGTGAGAGGCCAAAAGCAGCAGCGCATCTTGATTTAAAAACGTGTTGGCATCAGTGAAAACCACAATGTCAGTTGTAACTTCCTGCATCACACGGTGAATTGCGTTTATCTTCCCCCTTCTCTCATTGTTGTGCATTAGCCTTAACCCAGTGAATTGCTTTACAATTAAAGGCGTTTCATCTGTTGATCCGTCTGTCACTACAATAACCTGTTTCAATTCTGGAGGATATTCAAGAGAAATGGTGTTGGTGAGTTTCTGTCTGATTATGTCAGCTTCATTGTAAGCAGCAACCACAACTGTTAAACTGGGTAGACTCTGGTTTGAAGATGTTTTTTGTTTCTCACGACGCATCGTTTTTACCAGCAAAAACAAAATCAATCCATAACCGATATATGTGTAAAAGATGATAAAGCATGCAATCCAGAAAAAGATTTCCATTAAGTATTAATATTTCTTGTGTACAAAATTCCAACTGATTCCCTTTAAAAAAGGGAAGACGAGTTCTGTTCTACCTTTAACCAGGTAACTCACCAGGTTCCTTGGAGCGACGATCAGCAAAAAATAGACAAGAAAAAAACTGCGGGCTAAGAATGGTGCATGTCGTCTTTGAAACAGAATCCGGTTGCGGGTCATATAATATTCTTTCAAGGGAGAACTTCGACCAACTGCGAGAGACTCTTTATGATAAATGGTCGCATTGCGGTTAATCCATATTTCATAACCAGCATGTTTTATCCGTTCACACCAGTCCAGTTCTTCGTAATATAGAAAATAGCTTTCATCCATCAGTCCTGCTTTACTGAGTGCTTCCCTTCGCAACATCATAGCTGCACCATGCGCATATCCTGTTTGGCCAACAAAAGTCTCTTTCGGAGAAGAATACCCAACATAGTTCCTTCCGGTATAATAATTCATAGGGCTATACCCATTGTATTGTATCTCTTCCGGTTTATTGTAACTAAGTATCCTTGGAGATATCATCCCAATTTGTGGATGAGTTTCCATAGTGGATACCAGCTGTTCAATAAGACCAGCTGTCACTTCAGTATCATTATTGATGAGAAAAAGATATTCACCTCTTGCTTCTTTAAGTCCCAGGTTATTACCGCCGGCAAATCCCAGGTTTTTTTTAGAGGCAATGAACCGTGCAGAAGGAAATTTTTTCTGCCATGTTTCAATGTCAAATTCGCTACTTGCATTATCTACTACAATTACTTCGAATTCCGGGTATTTGTTTACCTCGAAAACAGATTTCAGCATATCTGCTGTTGCTTCAGGTTGATTGTAATTGACTGATATGATTGATACTAGTGGCATAATAGTTGATTCCTTCTAACTACTTAGTTATTAAATAAATGCGCCAACGATCAGTTTAGTTCTGCTGACAATGGCTAATCTGATTAAAATAAACGCTGATGTCAATTCGCCCTTATCCATTTACCACCTCTATGGAGAAAGTCTGTTTAGGTACTACAAGAATAAAGAGGGGAGCTATTTTTTTATTTTTGTGTACTATTATTTATTCATCTGTTGCTTCGCAGGACTCCCCAGCATTCCGCACACCAACCTTATTTGATTCTTCAGACCGGGTATTACCACTGCTGATAGAAGCTGCACAAAAAGTGTCGCCGGGCGTAAAAGAATTATATGCGCAAAAAAACAGTGCTGAAATTGATTATGAATTATCAAAGAAGGAGCTACTGCGTAACCTGTCTTTAAACAGCAGTTACAATTATGGTAATTACAACAGTTACTTTCCCAGTGATGCAGGGGGGATTCCCCTTTGGTATTCCAACCATTCCCAGTCGGCATACTCTGTTGGTGCGGGACTGAGCATCAACCTTGAACAGCTATTAGGAGGCACTAAGCTAAGGAAAGAAAAAGAGCAAATGAATATTGCACGTGCAGATGCGCAGTTGCAGGGTATCCGGAACCATATTCGCCAGCAGGTAATCACCCAATTCCAGGCTTTGAAGCTTGCCAGGGTAGTTTACTTTCAGCGGCAGCAATCTTTGCAATCACTCTTTTTAAATAAAGAGCTGGTAGATAAAAAATTCAGAGAAGGAAGCGTCAAAATCTCAGACCAGCTGGATGCCGAGAAAGCTTATAGTGAAGCATACCTGGCTACTGAAGAAGCAAAAAATTCCTACCAGACACAGGTACTTCTCCTGGAAGAACTTGTTGGTATGCCCATCACACCATTGTTAAGCAAGTACTTTAAATAACTATGATGATAACATTAACAGATGTCCGGACCCTGCTGGACCGCCACAAGTGGAAATTGCTGGTGTTGCCCTTACTCGCAGCATTAGCAGTATTTATTTTTATGAGTAGAAAAGGTAACACTTATACTTCCAGTTCTGTATTGTTTACTGGTATAGCTTCCAGCTATAAAATAGCAGGGGATAATAATGAAGCAACAAAGGAGATGAAGCCTGAAATGGCCATTGCAGACATGCTGATCATCATCAACTCAAGGGAAACGAAAAAGCAGATTGCCCTTAGCCTGCTCGCTCAGCACCTGATGCTTAATGCTGATAATCCTTCTATTGTCAGTAATGACAATTTGAACCGCCTCAAAAAGATCCTCCCGGCTGCCTTGCGTACATCGATGCGTGGGAGCAATCTTGAAGAAACAAAAGCAAGATTGCAGGCCTATAATGATGCAAGCAATTCGAATGAAATTTATAGGTTGCTGCACTCTGAGGATCCTGTTTATTCATTTGCAGCTCTAGATAAAATTTCCGTGTACCAGTTGCCTCAGAGTGAGATGTTCCAAATAGATTACAGCTCGAATGATCCGGCAGTGAGCCAGCAAACCCTGACTTTTCTTAATGATATTTTTTTAAAAAAACAGCAAACACTATATGCTCCGCAAACAGCTTCGGTGATCAACTTTTTCGATTCAGCAGCCCGGCAGGCTTATTTACGGGTGCAACAAGCCGAACAAACACTTGCAGACTTCAACAGAACACATGGCATTTTAGACTATGATCAGCAGGTGCTGACATCAACAGAAGGAAAACAGACATCTGCGGATGAATATAATAGGCTTCAAATGCAATATTCAGGAACAGAGGCAACGTTGAAAGCAGCGGAAGGTGCACTAAAAAAGCGTGGTGTTTCCAACATGGAAAGCCAGGAAATCATTGCACTCCGCAACCAGCTTTCAGATGTGTCTACGCAAATTGCCAATATCGAAATGATGGGCAGTAATTCTGATGCCGATGCACAAAAAAGATTGGCCTCTTTGAAACAATCAGCCGCTTCGCTGTCTGGTCAGATAAAGAGTAAGATAGATTCATATTATCATAATGCTAATACTGCCCAAGGTATGCCTATCGACGGACTGGTGGAAGATTATGTGCGCAACACGATGACAGCAGCTCAGCAAAGAAGCCAACTGATGTCTGCTAACCAGCATCGATCCACAGCTTTAGGCGAAGCCAGCAGGCTGGTGCCCCTTGCACCTGAAATCCGCCGCATCAAGCGAGAAATTGAGCTGGCACAGCAGGATTATTTATCGAAAATGGAAGGGCTAAAGCAAAGCCGCCTGACACAGGAAAACATGAATCTGGCAGCTAACCAGGTAAAGGTGCTGGATCCACCAAATTTCCCTCTACGACCTTCCAATAAATCAAAGCTTCCTCTCCTGGTGGTATTGACCCTGTTTGGTACATTCTTGTTTACCTGCTCTGTCATAGGCACACACTATTTTATATCAAACAATGTGAAGTCCCCCTCTGCCGCAGCAGCAATAAGTGGATTGCCGGTCATGAGCATATTACCGGTACCGCTACCTGATGTTCACCATCAGAAATTAATGAAGCAGGCAGTTCACCAATTAGGACGACAGTTACTCGTTCAATATAAACTACATGCTCCATTATCAGGTCCTTTCCATGTAGGTATCGCAAGCCACTTACGAAGTGAAGGCAAGTCGATATTGCTGCCACTACTGCAGCAGTTTTTGAAAAACGCCGGTCTGAAAACCGTAGTATGCCTGCCCGAAGGGCATCTCCCGGTCAGTAACATGGCCGACGTCGCTCTGCGTTACCAGGCCACAGATGCCTTTAAAGCTGACTCATTCAATACCCTGGTAGTAAACTTTATGAAAGATGCCGAAGTGGTACTTGTAGAGTTCCCGGCCATGTTGGAAGCCGATTACCCTGTAGCTCTTGCTCAGCAGATGGATTTATTGTTGCTGGCAGTAAAGTCTGGCAGGTCATGGAAACAGGCTGATACCGAAATCATCGCGGGTTTAAAGAAACTGACACATGCACCCATAGGTTTGGTGGTGACCAATGCTCCTGAATTATATGTGGCAGAGCATTCCGGAGTAGATATTAATCCTTTTGATCAGTTATGGCAACGAGTAAAACCTTCATCGGGTAAATTGATGGCAGTAAAGAGCTGATGAAAACGTTCCAGAATGGTCTTCAGTCTATAATGAATCTGAACGAACACGCAGAGAAATGGCGCTCCAACCTGTTGAAAGTCGCTGCTGTCGTAGTATTTGCTTTATTCCTTGGTTGGGCAACATCAAAGATAGGTATAGCCACACCTGTATTGCTGATAGCACTGGCTGTACTCTTGCCTTTGTCGGTGTATATTGGTTATCGACCAGTTGCAGGTTTACGCTTATTTATCGTATATAGCTTTTTTATCACTGCATTTGGTCGCTATATAGCAGATCTGCCATTTGTGTATGGAGTTGAATTTATTTTATTGGTTTCCTGGATAGGAGTATTGTTTCATGCTAACCGGTATAAATGGTCACTGTTAAACCGTGATATTGTATGGATGGGAATAATATGGTTCGGCATTACAGTTTTTGAATTAGGAAATCCTGAGGCGGGAAGTTTTTTAGGTTGGATCAGCGATGCACGTTATTCTTTTCTTTGGATTTTATGTGTACCCCTTGGCTTTTTACTCCTGAGATCGAAAAAAGCACTGAACTATTTTCTTATTACTATTTTGATCTGTTCCTCTCTTGTTGCGTTATACGGAATTATTCAGCTTAAAATAGGCCTATCATCAGCAGATGCAGCATTTTTGGCTGCCGGAGGTAGCAAAACTCACATAATAAATGGCCAGTTGCGTGTCTTTTCACTTTATTCTGATGCTGGACAGTTTGGAGCTTCGATGGCACAAATGGCGGTCATTTCCCTTACATTAGCTTTAGGACCTTTCAGCCGAGGAAAGAAATTTTTATTGTTTATAGCCGCCTTATTATTTACTTATGGAATGTTGATATCGGGTACAAGAGGTGCTCTATTTGTATTCCTTGTGGGTTTGCTGATGGCACTCATTATATATAAAAACCTCAAAGTATTTCTCATTGTTCTTTTCATCTTAGCGGGCAGCATTGCCTTTCTTAAGTATACCACCATCCTACAAAGCAATCCGGAAATAAGGAGGATGCGCACTGCACTTAATCCAAATGACCCCTCCTTCAAAGTCCGTTTACAAAATCAGCAAACAATCCGGCATTATTTAAAAGATAAACCTTTTGGTGCCGGCATCGGGAGCATCGGGTACGCAGGGTATACTTATAATAAAGGCACTTACATCTCAACTATACCGCCTGATAGTTATTGGGTGAAAGTATGGGTGATGTATGGAATAGCAGGATTTGCAATCTGGTTTGGTTTTCTTTTTTATATTATAGGAAAAAGTTCTGCAATCGTATGGTATACGACCGATAGTAAACTGCGATTTAAATTGGGGGCGTTAGCTGCAGGGGCAACCGGCATTTTTGTTTCAAGTTATGGAAATGAAGTGATGAATAACATGCCGTCCGCAATGATCCTTTACATTTCATGGGTTCTGATATTTATTCATTCATCGTCAAACAGGCTAAACAGCCAGAAAGTTTCGCAATAATGGATCTGATTTCGATTGTAGCAGATATTTTGTTTTGGGTCCTTTTTGGATTCTTACTCCTTAATGGCATATACCTATTATTTTTCTCTATAGCTGGTAAGTTTTACCAACAAGTATCTTTGCCAGAGTCCACTTCGCCCCGAAAATTTGGCGTATTAATGCCCGTATATAAAAATGATTCTGTTATCCTCTCTACTGCAGTAGATGCACTTGAGCACCAATATGCCGGAGAACACAGAGTGATTGTCATTGCAGACAGCCTGTTTGCGGACACCACAAATCAATTGCGTTTAAAAGGTATTGAAGTACATGAAATAAACCTTGAAAAAAGTACGAAAGGAAAGGCATTACAATGCGTGGCTGAAAGTTTTTCAGAAAAAGAATTTGATGTTGTAATTATACTGGATGTTGATAATGTGATGGAACAAGGTGTCCTGGACAAAATGAATGCTGCTTTTGAAATGGGATACAAAATAGTCCAGGCCCACAGAACTTCATTTAAGGCAGATAATTCGATTACTTTTTTAGACGCATGCAATGAAGAAATTAATAATAACATCTATAGAAGAGGTCCGGCTCGTGTAGGTTTGTCATCTGCACTCATCGGATCGGGAATGGCTTTCGAGTTTGACTACTTCAGAACAATAATAAGGGAACTTGATGATACAGTGGGCGAAGACAAAGAATTGGATTTTAAAATAGCATTTACAGGTGAAAAAGTAGTATACCTGGATAATACGATGGTCAAGGACGAAAAAATATCAGGTTCGAAAGCCTTCAAAATCCAGCGTGCCAGGTGGCTTGCAGCACAATGGTCTGTTTTAAAAAAATATACACCCTACTTACTGTCTCAGCTTGTGAAAGGAAATGTTCAGTTTCTTAATAAACTGGCACAGGCATGGCTTGTTCCCAGAATGATATTACTAGCCGCAATATTTGTTTTCGCGATACTTTCTTTGTTGATTGATGTAGGACCTTCGTTTGTACTATGGTTAATAGTGTTGGCTTTGGTATCAGTAAGTATGCTGGTATCGTTGCCTCTGAAGTTTTATAAAGAACCCCTTTTCCTCAAAGCACTATGGCAGGTGCCCCGAACTATTGTCCTTATGATCATAGCATTATTCGGTATTAATAAAGCGGGCAAACGATTTATTGCAACAGAACACAGACGTTAATATATAGTATTATGCCTTTTGAATTTTTAATATTTCCAGCATTATTAGGACTGATATTCGGAATAGTGAACGGTTATCGGCAGCAAAAAACAAATAAGGTATGAGCATGGCTGAACGCATAAAATCGAATCCTAAGGTCAAGGCATTTGCTTTGCGTTTGCTGATGCCTGAAAACCATCCACGTCCGCGATGGTGGGTGCGCAAATTCCTCAATCGCTTTTATCACAAAGCAGGTAGGGGTACGATCATATCATCCCGAACCCGGTTAGATGTGTTACCTTTTAATGAGTTTACGGTTGGGAATCACACTATTATTGAAGATTTTTCCGTAATAAATAATGGATTGGGAGGTGTACATATTGGCAGTAATTGCCTGCTGGGCATTTCAAACGTGGTTATTGGGCCTGTAAAAATCGGCAATCATGTTATCACCGCTCAACATGTTGTTATGTCTGGACTAAATCATGGTTATGAAGATGTAGGGCAGCCAATAATGAAACAAAAATGTTCACGCGCCGAAATTGTCGTTGGGGACGAGTGTTGGATTGGCGCAAATGCAGTTATCACATCGGGAGTAACATTAGGAAAACATTGTGTTATAGCCGCCGGTAGTGTAGTGACCAAGGATGTTGCTGCTTATACAGTTGTCGGGGGAAATCCAGCGAGGGAATTAAAGAGATACTCTCCTACAGATCAAAAATGGGAACGAATAGTTCCCTGAACCTGAATGCCTTTAGCTATTCTCTTCAGTGGCCCGATTTTTTGAATAAATACTACCCGGGCTACGGTTGACCCCGTTAGCAAGTCACCCTCAAATTCTATGGATTTTGTTTTTGTAAGTATACAGCCCATTGATATTGATAGAAACTCTACTTCTGTCAGTATAGCCAGGGAACTTTCAAAAAAGCACAGGGTATTATATGTAAATCCTCCCTTACAAAGACGAGAGTACTGGTTCGGCACAAATGATCAATCGCAACCGGTGCAGCAGGTAAAAAATAAAAACATCGGTGAGATCAATGTGAGAAAAATCTCTCCTGGTCTGTGGATGCTGGATACTGGTCGTATTATGGAGTCAATCAATTGGCTGCCTTTAACCAAGTTGGTGAAAACCCTGACGTTCATTAACAGCAAGCGTTTTGCTGCAGCCATAGAGCAGGCGGTTCATTTATTAGGTTTTTCTAATTATACCATAGTTAACGATAAGGATATCTTCAGAAGTTTTTACCTGAAAGAGTTACTGCATCCGGAGAAATATGTGTACCTAAACAGGGATTACACTCTTGGCGTTCCTTATTGGAAGCGTCACGGCATTCATATGGAACCCGAACTTATGCATAAGTCGGATGTGGTGGTTTGCAATTCACCGGCGTTTAAGACGCAGGCAATACAAGTAAATCCAAACAGCCATTATATCGGCAATGGTTATGACGATTCCACTTTTAATTCCAGCTCAGTTTTTTCTATTCCAGATGACATGGCTTCAATACCACATCCACGAATTGCCTATATAGGAGCTATGGTTTCAACTCGGTTAGATAAGGATCTAATGGTGCATGTTGCGAAAAGTAAACCAGAGTGGAATTTTATATTGTTGGGTTGGGAAGACGACGTATTTCAGAACAGTGAGCTACACCATTTGAAAAATATTCATTTTCTCGGTAAGAAACGAATTGTTGAAGTGCCAGGTTACCTGTTTCATTGTAATGTTGCCATCAATCCGCAGCTATTAAATGCTATTACAGCTGGAAATTTCCCGTTGAAAATTGTAGAATACCTTGCTATGGGTCTGCCTGTGGTTGCCTCTTCTACTCAAACGATGATTGAATTATTCAGTGAGCATGTATACCTGTCGAGTTCCCCTGATCAGTTTGTGCATCAATTGGGAAGGGCATTATCACAAGATGATATTAATAAAAGAAAATTAAGAATAGCATTTGCAAAAAAATTTACCTGGGAAAAAGTTACAAAAAGGTTTTTGGAAGTAGTGGCGGCAAACGAGCATAAGGAGGATTAAGCAAGGAGAAGCAATTTAAAAACATTTCGTTCAGCATTGCAATTATCAATTGCTGTTGTATAAATAATAAGACATGAACAATAGTCCTGATTGGCTCAAAAAGAATTCATTTGAAGGAAAGAAATTTCACAGCTTAACAGAAGGCGAGATTCAATTATTGAGGAATCGTCTTCAAAGATTCAATTGTGATGATCCTGAGATTACTATTGCTATTCCTGCCTATAATGAGGAATCCGACCTGTTCAGAACCTTGTCGACACTTGCTGCGAATGAAACAGATTTAAAAGTGGAGCTTATCGTCATTAACAATAATTCTTCAGATGGCACCCAGCATGTGTTAGACTTACTGGGAGTGAAAAACTATTTTCAACAGAAGCAGGGGATTGCGTATGCGCGACAATTAGGGCTAGAAAAGGCAAAAGGAAAATATCACCTGTGTGCAGACGCTGATACCTTATATCCTCCCAAATGGATCGATAATATGATAACACCAATGAAATTTGACAACTACATTGGTGTTTATGGCCGTTACTCCATCGTTGTTCCTGCCGGTCAAAATTTACTATTATTTAAGTTGTATGAATTCTCCACCGGTATTCTTTTTCGGCTCAGAAAGAAAAAACGTGAGTTTATCAATGTCCTTGGATTCAATTTTGGCTTTGTTACTGATGCCGGCAGAGAACTTAATGGGTTTGATGTGCCGAAAGTGAGAAAAGGGAGCAATATGGAAGGTAGTGCTGAATATACAGAGATGAGCGAAGATGGATTTATGGCTATGCAACTTTCTAAAAAAGGCCGGTTAAAATTTCTCACAACTCAAAATGTAAGAGTATTTACATCTGCGAGGAAAGTATTAGCGGGGGGCAACATTACCCAAGTGTTTGCCAGGAAAGTTAAAAACCATATCCGGGAGTTGTATGGCTATTATACTGAAAAATCAAGTGCTTAAACCTTGTAAACAATTATTAACAATGCCAATGGTCAAAATGCATAAGACTAAGAGAATGGATCTATTTGATGGACGTTTGCGCGGGAAAAAAATCTTATTTATAGGCGTAAAGTTTTACGACTATAACGAGGAAATCATTCGAAAGCTTAGAGCTGCAGGTGCATCTGTAAGGTTTTTCTATGAAAGGGATACCTCTATCTTATACGGCATTTATAATCGTCTTTTAAAACAGCGGCTTGACACTTTCCAGGCTAATTATTATAACCGAGTACTTAATAAAGTTAGAGGTGAAAATTTCGACTACCTACTGGTCATTCGCGGGCATAAAATGCCGGTTTCATTTGTTACTGAACTAAAAAGCTCAAATCCGGAGATGGTCACCATCATGTACCAGTGGGATTCAAACCATAATTCTCCGTTTATCAACCTGCCAGCCAGGCTGAATGTCTTACCTCAGTTTGACAGGATATTTTCTTTTGATTATAAAGATGTCGCCGAACATAACTTCCTCAGTTATGCACCGACTTTTTCCACCGATGAATTCCGGCAGTTAAATAGCCATGACATTGAGCAGTATGATTTTTTTTATTTTGGTAACTATTTACCGGAACGTTACAACGGGCTCATTGCGTTTAAACAGTTTGCTGAGCGAAACAGCTATACATTTTGCCACTATTTATATATGCACTGGAGATATTACCTGATAGAGCGACTTAAAGGTAATAACCTGGACTTTCGTTTGATTCGTTTCAAAAAGCTTTCCAGGAAAAACTATATAAAATTGTTTTCGAAGACAAAAGCAATAGTAGACGTTAGTAATGGCAATCAAACGGGAATGGCTATGCGGGTTCTCGACGCACTGGTGGCAGGCAAGAAGATACTTACCACTAATCCCTGGATTAAAAAAGATCCTGTATATAACCCTTCCCAGGTTGCTGTCATTGATTTAAAGAATATTGAATTACCAACAAATTTTATAGAAAGAAATACCAGTTTCCCCCAGGTTGATTTTTCTATAGACAAGTGGATTTCAACTGTTTTTTTTTCATGAATTTTGTTCGCAGAATAGATTCATTTTCTAAAAATGCTCTCGCTTCTCAGGAAATTCAGCAACCTGCTGGTGCATATCATTTACCGGAAATTCCGGAAGAAATATCGCTATTTCATAAGCGACAACTATGTGAGCCGGCTTTTGCAATACCGTTTTTTCTTCCTGGATAGAGTAGTAAAAAAGCCATACAAGGTCATAGAATACTATGGAGAGTTTCAACAGGAGCTCTGTTTTGTGCTGCCTTTTGCCTATTGGCATTGGAAGAATGGCACTTTGAAGAAAACGATTTCGTGTTCATATACCCGTGAACTATATTTTTTCAGTCCACAACATGAAGAAAAATACAAAATAAGAGATCCCCTGTTTAACCGTGAAAATTTCTCGATTCCCAATATGAGCCACACGCTTAAATTGAATCAGAAGAAGTGGCTACCGGTTCCTTTGAAACAGCAATATGCCAACAAACTATTTTGTTATGATAAACCTATATTGGTAGTTGCCAATAAGTATAACAGGGAATGGAATGACAACCCCATTAATTTTTTATCCCTGGACACCCTGGAACAGCTTTTTAAACTTTATAGCTCAAAATATCAAATCATATACAACCGGCCGAAATTGAATTTGATTGTATCGGATAACTCTGAAATACTGGATTTTGAAGATACCGGGGTATTGAATGACTATCCTTCAGTTATTAATATGGCCCGGTTGTATGAACAACAAAGAAAGCTTGTAAATAATTTCAACCACCTGCAGTTGATGGTCTATGCGAATACCGAACATTTTATATCTGTTCACGGTGGGTCGGCAGCTCTTGCGAGCTGCTTTGAAGGCACAAACATTCTATACTCCACATCAGGTGTGGAAGAAGTGTTTGATGAATACAAAAACGTTTTTCCCAAACTCTCCAATTGTAACATGGTGCACGTACGCTCTGAATCTGAACTTCTTCAACAGGTCAAAGAGCGCTTTTAGCTGATTCAGCGAGGATTTCAGGAGCTTTGTCGAGCTGGCTTGCATATTTGAGCTCGCTTGATTACTTTCGATGTAGAGAAAACCAAACTAACCAGAAATCCATTCCATGAAAAACTGTACGATTTTCATCATAGCATCTATGCTATGCTTTTCTTGTACCGCACAATATAGCTTTCAACATGTAATTCCTATTGAAGCGCAACGTTGGTACCAGTTGAATACTGTTGCAGATACAAGTGTGCGCGGTCTATTCGATGGCCAGATCAATAAACGTGTTATGGGTACCTACGGCCAGGTTCTTTCCAATTATGAAACCTGGTACCCCGTTCTTGATGGCGAAAAAATTACCATCGACAGTATTATGATGTATGATGGAGAAGGAAGTTTTGCAGATAATCCATTGTCCATATATGTAATTACTCAAAGTTGGCAACGGGTAAAAGTGGCTACTTTCAATGGTTCTCAATATAACCAATGGGTAGGCCCCTCCCCTAACAATCCCTCAGTATACGCATTGAGCACACCTGCTGACAATATCCGTTATATTGTAATCAGTTCAGCCAATTATAATTACCCTGACGAAATTGTTTTCTGTGGCAACTATTCCAATACCGGCACCACCTCGTCGAAAACCCAACCACCAGCTCCCCTCAGCCAGATGTTTGGCGTGAATGGTTTTGAATGGGATTTTGAAGATCCAACTAATCCATCCGTTATTGATGAAACGAGGATGAAGCCAATACATGCGTTCACCGGCATTCGTCATTACCTGGACTGGAATAAAATCGAACCGACACAGGGAAATTATACTTATAACCCGACTTACAACGGGAGTTGGAATTATGATGCTATTTATGACCGTTGTAAAAAAGATGGCATCGAGGTACTTGCCTGTATCAAAACTTTACCCCCATGGATGCTCTCCTCCTACCCGGACAGTTTGAAAGACGTCGAGAATGTTCCAACAAAGTATGGAATGGACTTTAAAGATCCTAAATCGTATTTGGAGCTTGCCAAAGTAGGGTTCCAGTTCGCAGCACGCTATGGGTATAATACAAACGTCGATCCCTCTCTTGTATCTGTATACAGTGTTCCCAGGTGGACTGCGGATCCTGTGAACGTGGTAAAAATAGGTATGGGCCTGGTAAAATATATTGAATGTGAAAATGAAAGGGACAAATGGTGGAAAGGCAGAAAAGCCTATCAAACAGGAAGAGAATATGCAGCTTCTCTATCTGCTTTTTATGATGGTAATAAAAATACGATGGGTGCGGGAGTTGGGGTGAAGAATGCTGACCCGACAATGAAAGTAGTCATGGCGGGACTCGCTGATGCATCAACGGATTATGTGAGAGGCATGATTGATTGGTGTAAGGAATTCAGGGGTTACAATGCAGACGGTTCGGTAAACATTTGCTGGGATATTATCAATTATCACTACTACGCGAATGATGGCCAGCAATCACAATCGGGCACTTATACAAGGGGAGCAGCTCCTGAGGTGACCACTGAGGCTCAAATTGCTAAGAACTTTGTTCAAATGGCTCAACGATATCTAAATGGAATGCCGGTGTGGATGTCTGAAACAGGTTACGATCTGAATCAAAACAGCCAATTGAGGGCCATACCCATTGGTAATAAAAATGCAATTCAAACGCAGGCAGACTGGATCCTTAGAACATCATTATTATATGCGCGGACGGGAATCAACCGGGTGTTCTTCTTTGAACTGTATGATAACCAACCCGATAACCCAACCAATTTCAATAGCATGGGACTTATTAATGCGGACAAAACCCGTCGCCCCGCAGCCGACTATTTGTTCCAGGCAAAGCGACTGATGGGGGATTATGTTTATAAGGAGACCATCAATGCCGACCCAATTGTTGACCGCTACGAGTTGAATGGTCAATCCATTTATATGCTGGTAGTACCGGATGAGAAAGGAAGAACAGCAACGTATAATTTAAATCTTGGTACATCTACTGCCCGCATTTTCACACCTACAATCGGCAGTGACTCCATGAGTCAAAAATCGATTAATACTGTCAATGGCATAGCGGCAATTACAGCTACCGAAACACCTGTATTTGTGATCGCAGGCAACAATAGTTCAGCACTTAATGTACCTGCTAATGCAGGAAGTATTACTGGCCCAACGTCAGTGTGTCAGAAGGCTTCAGTTCAATATAGTGTGGCCCCGGTAGACGGAGCTACTTCTTACCAGTGGACACTACCACCAGATTGGACATTAGTATCCGGAGCTGGCAGCAGCATCATTACAGTTGTAGCGGCCAGCAGCGGTGGAGTAAGTGTGCAACCGGTAAACCAGGCAGGGATGGGAAACGGCAGCAGTATCAGCGTTACAACTCTGACCGTTCCTGTTTTGAACCCCATTTCCGGTTCCTTCCAGGTGTGTGAAAAATCCCTTGCTACTTACAATACTTCCAGTATCAACGCTGCAAATTACACGTGGGCCTTAACAGGTTCTGGTTGGAACCTGAATAGTCTTAACGGAACGAGTACCATACAAGTGATGGTGGGTAGTGGTAGCGGCAGTCTTTCTGTAATTGGCACCAATCAATGTGGCAGTAGTGCAGCTGTTGTTGTGGCTGTAACTTCGTTGCCTTTGGTGGCTTCTGTTGGATTAATCAATGGCAATGATGCAATTTGTCAGGGTGTAACACAGTCATATAACATTTCGGCAGTGGCTAATGCCTCTTCTTACTCGTGGTCTGTACCTGCTGGATGGAGCATTAGTTCTGGCCAGGGATCTACAGCTATCCAGTTGATTGCAGCGGTTGGCTCCGGCAACGTTTCTGTTGTGGCAACCAACTCATGCGGCAACACATCCACCTATAAAAATGTGGTCGCTAATTCGTCAATTGTAACTATTACTTCTGCTGCAGGTACAGCTGCCACCCGCAACCTCGCTGCAGGATGCACTTATGCTGTTGCTTCCAATGAATTTGATGCAACCGCCACTTCATCATGCGGTTCGCTTCCAACATTAAACTGGCAATTGGCTGGTGCAACTACAGGAACAGGGGCAGGATCGCTTGCCGGAGTAAATTTTAACCGGGGAGTTACGACCATTTCGTGGACAGCCAACAACACTAACTCTTCTACATATCAAACAGCAGTAACCGTAAACGACATAACTCCCCCTACTATTAAGTGTTCCTCCAATATCTCACGATCATTAACCGGAAATCGTTGTAGTGTTAGTATTTCCATTACCAACCCTGCAATTTCTGACAACTGTAGCGTCACAGTGCTAGCCTGGGTGATGACAGGGTCTACGTCTGCTCGTTCATCAAGTACAGGAATAAATTATGTTGGAGCACAAACATTCAATGTTGGTGTAACATATATAGCCTATACGGCAATTGATGCAGCAGGAAATCAAAGTAATTGTCAATTCTCTGTAACCGTTACAAATCCCAGATGCTCACAAAGTACAGCACTCAGAACAAACGCAATCACTACGTCATCAGTCCTTTCTTTAAAAGCATATCCCAATCCATCAGATAATTACTTCAATATCCTGGTTGAAGGGGGCAGTGATAAGCAAATTGTTATAAGGGTAATAGATATGATGGGCCGGCTGATTGAGTTAAAGCAGTATGTTTCTCCCGGAACTGTCATCCAGTTTGGCCAAAATTATAAACCTGGTTTTTACCTGTTTGAAGCTATACAGGGAGAGGAAAAAAAGCAGCTTAAAGTAGTTAAAGGGCCGCAACTTTTGTAGCAGGCGATTGCAATATAAATTTTGTAAATAGTTTCAAGGCTTCCCACCAACCAGGGAAGCTTTGATGCATTTTAAGAGATTTTATAGCAACATTTTTTGCACTCTTTTTATCATGTGTTGATTGCCACAACTGCTGCGCTGTACGCATCCCGTACATAGAATAAAATTTCTTTGATTCAGACATAACCGCAGGTCGCATCTTTTCGGGCAAATGATGCTGAATCATCTTCATCGCTTGTAGCAGATCATCCAAAAAATCACCAGTAAAGAATTTTTTGCCTGTTATTGACTCCTCGTGTTTACGATACTCCGCCAATACTTCCGGCGTATACGCCACCGGGTAATGTGCTGCTATCCGCACCCACATTTCCCAATCTTCTCCATATGTTAAACCGTAAAAGCTACCCAGTTGTTCATAAACAACTCTTTTCACTGTGATTGCAGCAAACTGAATACGGTTTCGCACGCTGATCTTGTATAACCAGTTATCAAGTATCCCTGCTTGTGCGGCTTCCCCCGGTTGTACATAAAGTGTATTTCTTTCTTCATTGATATATTTAAAACGGCAGAAAGCAGCTCCGGCTTCAGGCCACTGGCGAAACAGGTCCCTAATGGCAGAATAGTACCCGTCCTCTACCAGGTCGTCAGCATGAAGCAGGTGTACCCATTCTCCCCTGGCAGCGTTGATACAGCGCTCAAATGTTCTCACACTGCCAAGATTTCCTGGATTGCTGATATATTCTATACGACCTTTTCCCAATGTTTGTACCAACCCTTTAACATCCCCATCGTTGCTGCCATCATCAACCACTGTAATCTGCATTTCATTTTCGGGGAGTGCTTGCTGAAGTACTGCGTTAAGAGTTTCCTGCAGATATGGGATGCTGTTATATACAGGAATCATAACCGACCATATGGGCCGATGGCCATCTGTAACAGGCCTGATTAAGGGAGGAGAAGATGGAACTCTATCTAAATCATTTTGCATTACAGGCGATTAGGTTGACTTTGCAACAAACATATGTCTACGTAAATACTGCTGAATCGTAACTGCACCTTTTCTATAAGCATCAATAAAACTGAATCTCATAAAGAAGCGGTTAATCCCCCAGTATCCAACTACTGCACCTATAAGGGTCGGTACTACTGTTGCAAGCACGATGCCGTACACATTGCGAAATATAATTACTCCCAATACATCAAAAACCACATTGGCAACAAGCATAATCAGAACTTTGTAAAAATTGATTTTAGGTAAATGGATTACATCGAGCGTTGTTGCAAAAAAACGCTCCGCCGGGTATAGTAAAGCAAAGGTCATAAACAACCGGAATACTGTTGCGGCTTCCGTTCCAACATATTTTGGACCAGCGATAAAAAGAATTGCCGCATCTGCCAGCGGAAGAAAAAGCAGGCAGACAGGTACAAGGCATATGGTCAGGATGCCAATGTATTTTTTCATCCTTTCTATGAGTTCAGAATGTTTATCCTGATTGTACAAAGCTGAAAGCTCGGGCATAGACGTAGCGAGAAAACTACGCAAGGGAATCTCAACAATTTCCATTAATCTCTGGCCGACATTGTAAACTGCCATTGCAGCAGGTCCTAGCCAGAAATTAATAACTAAGGTATCCGTAACCTTGAACAAATTTGCACTGAGAATGGTTCCCACTGTGTATTTTCCAAAGTGAAAAAGCTCACTGGTAGTTGCTTTCGTTCTGTGAAGCAGTGAACCAAGGCTTATCCATCCTTTTAAAAGGCAAAAAATTCCGGATAAACCAAATGTCGCTGAATAACTAATAATGACCGCCTTTAGTGTTAGTTGAGAAAAAAAGGCCAGCAAGAGTAAAGTAATAACAAATGAACCCTGGCTGATTAGTCTTACTACCAATAATCGATCAAATCTTTGTGATGCCTGTGTAGCGCAAGTCGTCATGTAAAAGGGAAGACCTACCCAGAAGGGTAGCCAAAACCAACGAATTAATGATTGCAACCCTTCATCTTTCACAAATGGCAGAAGAAAAAAAGCGAAAACATTCAATATGGTCATTATCCCTGTTATGCAAAGAGCAATGAACCATGCGGATCCCTCCACATCTGTTGCTTTTTCAGGAGATGCGCCAGAATAAAACTTTATGAACCCGTTTGTAATAAACCCCGATCGGAAAGTATCAACAAGAATTAAAATAGATTGAAAGAATACCCAAACACCAAAAATTTCCAGTGACAACGTACGGGTTAAGATCATTACTGAAACAAGACTGAGAACACTTACTACAATATTGCCTGAAAAGGATAAAAAATGCCTATTACGCAGCTTGGATTTTAAATTCATCACCTGTTCTTCTTCGGCTGAAGTATTTTTAAAAGTTATAATGCCCGCTCCTGAAACCCGAATGTTTTGGTATTTACAGCTGACCAGGAGTTCATAAGAAGAGGTAAATATTATGCCATTCAAAATAAAGAAGAGCTTACTGGCACATTATTTTTTGAATTCTATAAAATGTTTCGTTTGAATAATTTGTATTTCCCGGATGTGACTTTATTGATCACTCATTACAACAGGAGCAGTTCATTAGAAAGAGAACTCGACTCTTTTGAACAACTGGGTATGAAGTTCGGTGAAATCGTAGTGTCCGACGACGGAAGCAAAAAAGAGCATCTCATAAATCTACACAGTCTTAAGAAACGATATCCCTTCCGCTTAGTTGAAACTGAAGAAAACCGGGGGCTGGGGAATAATATCAACAAGGGCCAGGATACTATTCAAACCCCTTTTACCCTCTATGTACAGGAAGACTTTATTCCACAGGAAGAATTTCCGCAGGCTTTGGTTAACGCTTTGGATATCCTGAAGCAAGACCAGGACATTGATATTGCGAGATTTTATGCATATGAAAGGTTTCCCTACCTCACACCACTGGAGGGTAACTTTTCCAAAATGAATTTCAAATTTTTGTCACCCGGATATAAGAAATTCTATTATTACAGTGATCACCCACATCTTCGACGAAAAAACTTCTTTCAGAAGTTTGGAAAATATAAAGAAGGGCTTAAAGGCGATCAAACGGAATATAATATGATGATTTCATTTATTTCAAACGGGGGGAAAGGCATTTTTTATCAACCGCATCAATCACTTTTTCACCAGGTAAATACAGAACAGGAACCCAGCACAATGAAAAGGAATTTTTTTCGAAATAGTGAAAACTTTTTTATTGCCGGAGTTCGACACCTGTATCGGCATGTTAAATTTAATCTTGATTATTTAAGATATAAATCAGCAAGAAAAGACAGCAAGTTTTAGTTATCAAATTCGAAACCTGTAATTGCCTTGTATATCTTTTCTACTGAATTCTCCCAGGTGTGGGTTTCGGCAAAAGCTCTTCGAAGATCCCTGTTAGATTCAGAATTATGCATTAAGGCATGATCTATCTGGTTTAAAAATTCTTCTCTATCGTGAGAAAGATAAACATGTTCTGCAAAGGCCTTCATTGCTACCGTATTGGTTGCAACAACAGGCTTTTTCATGGCCAGGTACTCATCTACCTTCCGCGGGTAATTACCAATAGTAACTTCATTCACTAGCTGGGGATTGATACAGACATCGAAAGCGTTGATATATTCCGGCAGCTCATGAACCGGCCGGCTGCCGAGGAAATGAACATTCTTAATACTTTTTAATTCATTTTTAAAATCCTGTTCAGCAGGCCCGATAAATACAATATTCCATTCAGGCCTGGATACAGCTACAAAACGAATCCAGTCGAGATTGAGTCTTAGTGCTGTAATAGCTCCTACATAACCAATCAGGGGTTTTTTAAACTCCTTGAGATCTGCCGGAACTGCCTTCACTTTATTTGCATCATAAATGGTGAGATCGCACCCCTGGCCAACGTAAAAAGATGATTGATTGTACTGGCGGCAATAGTCAGCTAAATACTGGGAGTTAGCTACGCAAGCATCGCTTTTTGATATTAATTTAGGTTCCAGGATCTTACCATGTTTTTTCCAGTATGGAACTGCCATCATATAGTCTCTGCAATAATAAACACTCACATCCGGTTGAAGCAATTCTTTCATATGAAAGCCCCTGAAAATGTCATTATCATTGAATAAAATGAAATTTTTAAACTTCAACTTCTTCAATGCTTTTTTAATTGACCGCGCAAAAACCCAATTATTCAATTTGTTTATGGATGAAAAGATCCGGTGTGATGGAATCCAATTGGCAGAGATCAGGATCACCGGTGGGTAGAAATTCCAAAGGTTATCATTTATTTTGACCAGGTTTTTATCCCTGCCAAAGAGGTACCTCAATCTTTTTTTCAACCACGATTTTTTGTAATTATCAGCCAGCTGCCTCACATCCATCGGCAAGTTAACATACAATACCCGGTTGTCTTTACTCATGACTTCTGCAATGTCTTTACAGTTACTGCCGATAGCAACGTCCCATGGCTGAAGACCAATGATAACAATATCTCTGTTTTTCAACATACTATAACCTGAAATTCCTTTTTACTGAAGCTTTGACGCTTCAACTGTTTTTTTGACTGTATATAAGAATCAAAACTCCTAAGAAAACCCCACACTTCGTTTAATACCAATTTAGCAGGTATAACACCTCTTACAAGGTTTTTCAATACCCACTTACCAAACCATTCTACCACTATGAAATAGAAGTAAGTACTCCATTTCACTTGTTTTTTCCGGAGAATAGATATTAAATAACATCCGAGACCGCGTCCGTTATCTTCAACCTGGTGGGTTAGGGCAGACAAACTTACCCGGTGCTGGTGCCAAACAATCGAGCCCGGATCGTAAACAAGCAAATGATCGTTATTCACGATCCTGAAAAACATTTCTATATCACCTCCACCACGAGTGGGTGTACCAACGTCCAGGGCAGGATCAAATTCCCCTACATTTTCAAATATTCTTTTTCGAAAAGCCATATTCGCTCCTACTCCCATTCCGCTGGCCCAAAGTAGCTGAACTGGAGTCATGTTATTCCGTGAAAAGTAGCGCCTTGAAAATCCATGTCCCATGCCGCCATATTTCAATTCGAAGATTTGCTCTGCCTCTGTATACAGACTTTTAGGTGCTACAAAGCCAGTGACCGCCATCACTGCAGGATTCTCAAAATTGTTTGCTATTGTCCGAAGCCAGTTTTTATCCACCAGCGCATCATCATCTGTAAAAGCTAAAAATTGGTGCCTTGCTTCCGCTATGCCCTTATTGCGGGCATGGTTAAGCCCCGGACGGTTTTCCCTGACGTAACGGACGGCCATATCTTTTGTAAGTAAACTGGCCTGTTCGTCTGAAGGAGCATTGTCCACGACAATGATTTCATAATCCGGATAGTCGAGTTTAAGGAGTTGAACCAGGCAATCAGCGAGAAAGTTTGCACGATTACGTGTACAAACAATCACTGATATTCCGGGGTATTTAATTAAGGGTTGTGCTGTCATTTGCCGTTGCATAACCCGGTGCAGGACATCCAAACCTTTTTGCTTTATGATCTCCTGCCCTAATTGTTCTCCCGTAATTTTATTGTCACTTACAGGAACCTGTATCCACTCTATAGGCTGTTCCCTGTATTTTAATAATATACGGCAGGAATCAAATTCCTGTTTAAACACTATTGATTCAGGCAGATGGTCGACGTCCAATTCTGCAACGGCAATAGGCTTAAACATATTCCTCCTTTTGCTTCTTATCTAATCTAACCTGGTTTGTGTTAGTGAATAAATTTTCGGTGAAACTGGCATCAAGAGCTAGCGCTTTGAGATAATTTTCTTTCCTGGTTTTGAATAAATAATGCTTCAGGTGGATGCATTTTATTGGCTCACTAAAACATGATGGCATTCTGCCTATAATAAAGGAGCCAAACTTTAGAATAACTGAGTGTGGTTTAAGGGAATCAACCATTTCATACGCGGAATCAACTCCCTGCTTCAGATCTATTGTAAGTGCAGTAGATGAGTGGGACGTTTTTGTTTTTGCAATAAAATGTTCCAGTTCTTCTAATGATGCGAAATGATCGAGAGCCCCTTTTAAATACCAGTAGTCATGGAGCAAATGATTAAAGCGTTTCCAATGACCTCTAAACCGCTTTCGATCATACCATTCCATTAACGCGGCCATTCTTTTAACCACCAAAGCTGCGATACCAGGATTTGTCAGTAAAAACTGCAGCTTTCGACCGGAGCGATATTTTGTGTACTGTCCCAGCCTGAGCCGGTGCATCGTGTCAGGATAAAGGCGGCACATTGCAATATGAGCCCGTCCTTCTTCCCGCTTGCGCTGCAGCGAGCGATTAAGGTCTGTTATCAAATCATTATGCCATCCCCATGCTTCTTTTTCATATTTAAAATTAGCCCCCAATTGCATCAGCCGTACGCCCAATTCATAATCCTCAGAACAATTGAAGGATGTATTAAACCCTCCCGCTGATGCAAAGAAAGCGGCTGTAATAGAAAAATTGCCACTGAGCAAGTCATCGAATCCAAAGCGATAACCCGCAAGACTCATCTGGTAAAACTTCTCCTCCCACCATGATCTCAATGCCATCCGGAACAATCCTTTACCTGCCCCCCTACTGAGCGGAAGGTAACCTATCACTACATCTTTTTCTGTATGATGTGCCTGGACGTGTTTTTCTATAAGGCAATTACACGGTTGAATATCATCATCAAGAAACAATAATAATTCACCCTTAGCCTGCTTTGCTCCAAAGTTTCTTGCTGCTGCCGCACCGGATCCTTCCAGTTGGCATAACGTAAAGACGAAAGGATAAACCTGTTTTTCCAGAAGGTAGGTTTCATCGGTACAACCATCCGCAACAACGATCACTTCAAAACGATCCGTAGGAAATGTTTGTTGGGAAAGCATTTGCAACAAATCCTTTACGCTATTATACCTGTTATGGGTAGGGACAATTACACTCAGCACCAGGTTATCTTTCATTCGTCTTTTCCTTTTTTCTGGCTTTGTAATAATTAGATACACCATGGAAGCAACCCTTCAGTTCTGCCAGCAGCAGGTCGGCAGGTAGACTGTTTGGCCGTTTGAACACAGACCGGGCAAGCTTTGGCAGTTGTGAGCGCAGCAACCAATATACCGGCAATTTGAGCACACTGTATTCCTTCTCAACAGCAAACGTCCGTACCCAATGCGCATAGACGCCGCTACCATAGCCATATACTGCTTTTTTCAATTCCTCTCTCGTACGGCGATGTCGATGCCAGTTGAGCGCTTTTGGTTCATAAACAATTTCATAACCACGGGTCAGGATTCGGGAGAACATCTCATGATCACCTCCTGATTGCGTAGCTGTTCCTGCATCAAGCGCTTCATCAAATCCTCCGATCTCATCAACTATTGATTTCCTGATAGCCATATTGGCTCCTGCTCCTACCTGCCCGGTAGCTACAGGGTTACAGTTTTCTGCATTCCAACGGCGTCGGAGGAAACCTTTGCAGAATGGACTATATCTCTCAAAGTCAACCTGCGCCTGTGTTTCCAGCTCCAGTGGCATTGTCATACCTGTAACACACATGACCATCGGGTGTGCAAAATTGGGAAGCAAGGATTTTAACCAGGCCGGGTCGGGAATAGCATCATCATCTATAAAGGCCACAATTTCATTCCTTGCTACTTTTAATGCCCTGTTCCGGGCAACATCAAGACCAGGGGTATCTTCACGGATATATCGAAAACCAGGAAAACGACTCACCACCTGGTAACTACTATCATCCCGGGGACAGTTATCTATCACCAATACCTCATGGCCGCAATCATCTAATTTTGATATGGATTCTAAACATCGAGCCAGGTCTTCTGCACGATTGCGGGTGCAGACTGCCACAGTAGCTGACGGAAGCTCACTGATATTACCCTCTTCATTATAATCAAGATAATTTGCAAGGGCAACGTCCAGAACCTGTT
>JBLNAY010000189.1:0-5536 GCA_050259715.1 Candidatus Dadabacteria bacterium | reverse complement strand
AGCCTGGAGCCGCAGTTCCGGTCTGTGTTAATGGGTGTACGTATTGGTTTATAAACATTTTGCTTTAAAGCTATTCGTGAATATGAAATTCAAATCGATAAAAAACTCACTTGCAGTAACTATTATTGCTCTTGGCGTATTTACGCTGGGTTCCTGCACCAAGGTCTTTGATGTGGAACCTAAAGATGCCGTTGACCAGGCTCAGATGTATAGGAATGTATATGATGCTGATGCTGCGGTACTGGGTATTTACGGTAAGGTGCTGAACCTTGCAAAGCAATACATGTTGTTTAATGAACTGCGGGGAGACCTGATGGATGTGACCCGTAATGCAGATCCTTATCTGAAAGAGATCAGTGAACACAATGAGACTGCCGGCAACCCTTACATTAATCCACAACCATTTTATGAAGTTATCCTGAACTGCAATGATGTGCTGGCAAACTTTCAAAAAATGTTGAAGGAAAGTAAGTTTAAACAGGAGGAGTTTAACCAGAGGTATTCTGATATTGGGACGCTCCGTTCATGGCTGTACTTACAACTTGGGATTCACTATGGAAAAATCCCATATGTAACCAGCCCGTTGGCACAAGTTTCTGATCTGCATGATGCAACGAAATTCCCTATGATTGAGTTGACTCCGTTGATTGACTCTTTAGTGGCATTTACTGAAGCGCTTCCTTACAGGGATGATTATCCTGCAGGTTCAACTTTGCAGACAGTTGTGGATGGTTACCAGACACAGAAGTTCTTCATCAATAAGAATCTCTTTTTGGGTGACCTTTACTTGTGGGATGGGCAATATGATAAAGCAGCCGACAGGTATAAAACTTTAATGGAATCAGGAACAGGCCAGGGTGAACTTTATTATAACCTATACCGTGTGGCCTTCTTCAGTGAAAACGATATCACATATGGCAGGTCTAATGACGCCACCTCTTTAACCTACACTCCAGGGTGGAGATACTTGTTTGAAAGAGGACAGGATAGTTATTTCAATTATGAATGGATATGGGTTCTTCCATTTGATAAAAACTTCGCTCCCCAGAATCCATTCATTGACTTATTCTCAAATGTTGGAGGAAGTTACCTGGTACGTCCTTCACAAGCTGCGATGGATCTATGGAATAGCCAGACACAAAATAATAATATTCCTTATGATGCAAGAGGTGTGTTTACATACAGGTTTATTAATGGGGAGCCTGTAATAATGAAGTACTTGTATAATTATCTTGGATCGAATAATCTTCCATTAAACCTGTTGAGTAAACAAGGTAAATGGTTTTTAGCAAGAGCTGCAACCTTGCACCTTCATTATGCAGAAGCAGCTAATCGGGCAGGTAAATCCAAAGTTGCCTATGCAATTGTAAACAATGGTATCAAAAATACTTATGATCCGACACCTGGTGCAGGTAGAGGCAGGGATGTAACCAATATACAGCAGACTTTTCTGCCATGGCCATATGACTTTGATGCGAGGGAAGGAGACATGCCTCCATACCGGTCTACCTGGTATCGAAACCTGGGTATCAGGGCAAGGGCGAACCTTCCGAATGTAATGTTAGCCTCTGCTGATAGTGTAACTGAAGTAGAAAATATGATAGTGAGAGAGGATGCATTGGAATTAGCCTATGAAGGTGACAGGTGGCCCGACTTGTTGAGAGTTGCTATTCGTAGAAACGATCCTTCCTTCCTTGCTGATAAGATATATGATAAACTAATTAAATCGGGTATTTCTGCTGCTGCAGCAGGCCAGGCTCGAACCAAATTGTTGAACAGGGATTGGTTTATTCCATTCAAATGGGATTAAGTAATTTTCCGTGAAGAACTATACTATCTCATAGAAATCAAGAAAAGACAGGGAACAAAGTACCTGTCTTTTGTTTTATAAATAACCATATTCAAATGAAATATTTAACTTTTTGCATTCTGCTGTTGGTACAAAATGGTTTTGCTCAGCAAGCCAATGATGTTACAACTCCTTTGCATGCCATGCGTCCAAACTACCCGGTACCTTACGAGGTGCCATCCACTACTTCTGTGAAAGGTGTAATAGACCGGGTATATAATTATTTAAATGCAGTAACTCCGATGGAATTTACTGATATCAAAACCGGTAAGACTGTTACACTGACTTCAATGCCTGATACTACTGTACGCTTTAAGAGTGGTGACTTCCGCCTTACGAGTTACGAGTGGGGGGTAACTTATTCCGGTATGCTGAGGGCAACAGAAGTAACGGGTGATGAGCGCTATAGCCTCTATACCTCTGAAAGAATGAATTTTCTCGCTGATGCTGTTCCTGCTTTTACGGTTGTTTACGAAAAGTATCCCATGGCAACTAACCCATTACGTCAGCCGGTAGCTCCTCATGCTTTGGATGATGCAGGCGCCATGTGTGCAGCCATGATAAAGACCTTCAGGAAAACAGGTGATAAAACATTAAAGCCGGTAATTGATAAATACATCAATTACATCTCTACCAAAGAATACCGTTTGAAAGATGGTACCCTGGCAAGAAATCGTCCGCAGAAAAATACTTTATGGCTGGATGATTTGTATATGAGTGTTCCCGCACTGGCGCAAATGGGCAAACTTACAGGTGAGCAGAAATATTATGATGATGCGGTGAGGCAGGTTACCCAGTTTTCAAACAGGATGTTTAATAATCAGTTGGGCATTTATATGCATGGCTGGGTCGAAGGCATGAATGTGCATCCTGAATTCCATTGGGCGCGTGCAAATGGCTGGGCACTGATGGCTATGACAGAACTGCTTGATGTATTGCCAGAAAATCATAAAGGGCGTAAAGCGGTATTAGCCCAGTTCAGTGCTCATGTGAAAGGTTTGGCTCAATACCAGTCAGATAAGGGGTTGTGGCACCAGTTGCTGGATAGAAATGATTCTTATCTGGAAACATCGGCAACTGCTATTTATGCGTATTGTATTGCACATGGCATCAATAAAGGATGGATTGATAAGAAGGCATACGGTCCAATGTCATTGCTGGCATGGAATGCCATAACTACAAAGATCAACCAAAAAGGACAGGTGGAAGGTACCTGTGTGGGCACAGGGATGGCTTTTGACCCGGCTTTTTATTATTACAGGCCTACCAACGTGTTTGCGGCTCACGGTTATGGACCAGTGCTATTGGCAGGAGCTGAAATCATTAACCTGTTAAAAAACTATTCATTTGAGATGAATGACAGTTCAATACAGTTAAAGTAAAAAAAGATGGGCACGAACACACGAAGGAACAAAGAATAATTAGATGTGGCAGCCCACATCATAAGCCTTGTGACTTAGTGGCAATATTTTATGCAAACTCTGTTATAGAAATGAAATCAATTACAATATTCTCGTTATTAGCATTTACAATATCTGGATGTACATCAACAAAAATCGGTCAAACGAACCAGTCTTCCCGTCGGTTTGACTTTGGAGGAAGTGCACCTACTGCATTTACAAAAGTTAACACGGCCGGAATTTATAATGATGCCATTGGTTATGGTTTTGAGAGAGGTGCTGATGTAAGGTTTGTTAGCAGGAATGGAGATGCATTAAAAGATGGATTTGCCACTTCAGAGAAGCCATTCTATTTTTCTGTTAAGGTGCCGGAAGGCAACTATGATGTGAAGGTGACGCTTGGCGATCAGCAAGGGTCGTCAGACGTGGCAATTCGTGCTGAAAACAGGCGTATGATGATCAACAGGTTGCAAACCAAACCGGGAGAGGTGCGCACAGTAGAATTTACTTTACACATTCGCGATAGTTTAATTCGCAATGCTACCGGCGTTTACAGCAAAGTAAGATTAAAACCCCGCGAAAGAGATTACTTCCACTGGGATAATAAACTGACACTTGAATTTAATGGATCGCAGCCCAAAGTAGATGCTATCGAGATCACACCAGCTGCAGCAGATGTAATTACCATTTTTCTTGCAGGCAATTCAACAGAAGTAGACCAGGCAGAAGAACCTTATACAGCATGGGGGCAGATGTTTCCTTCGTTCTTTGTTCCCGTGAAAGTGGTGGTTGCCAACTATGCCGAATCCGGGGAATCCTTAAGCAGTTTCATTGGAGAAAAAAGATTTGAAAAGCAACTGAGTTTAATGAAAGGCGGTGATTTTGCTTTCGTTCAATTCGGGCACAACGACCAGAAGCAAAAAGGAGCCGGTGTAGGAGCCTTTACCAGTTTTAAAAAGGATCTGAAATATTATATCAGTGAAGTAAAGAAGAAAGGTGGTATACCTGTATTGGTAACGTCAATGCAGCGGCGCAGTTTTGACAGTTCCGGCAAGATCATGGAAACCCTCGGCGATTACCCGGAAGCCGTTCGACAAACAGCAAGGGAGGAGAATGTTGCCCTTATCGATCTGAATGCTATGAGTAAGATAATGTATGAAGCATGGGGACCGGAAGAATCGTTAAAGGCTTTTGTGCATTACCCGGCTAATTCCTTTTCAGGTCAAACTAAAGCATTAGCAGATAATACCCATTTCAGTCCTTATGGCGCATATGAGATCTCGAAGATTATTGTAAAAGGCATTAAAGAGAGTGTACCGGCGCTGACAGAGTTTTTAAAGGCGGAGACTCCCGACTTTAATCCTGCGAAGCCGGATCCGTTTGCTTCCTTCTATTGGCCGCCAAGTCCTTCAACAGCATCTGTGAAACCGGATGGCAATTAAATCCTTCCCGCTGACGGGAAGATCTGAGTGGGCGATCTTCTTCTGTGTTCACATTACTTTGAAAAGGGTGAGCTGAGTAGGTCACGATCAGTTAAGAGTGAACACAGAGGTTGTTACAGCATCCTTCAAAGAACACTTTCAGGTTAGTTCGTGATACATTAAGGTGTGTTTCGTGTTTCTTCCCTGCGACTTAATTTCAAATTCGGAATTCCTGATTAGAAATGTTTACAAAACTTATTTATATTACAAAACAAATTTTCATTTACAAATGAACGACAATACCATAACTATCAGGGACACCACTGCGAATCCTGCTCCTTTAGGACTCTTTGCTTTTGGAATGACGACTGTTTTACTGAATTTGCATAATGCAGGCATTTTTGAAATGAATTCAATGATTTTTGCAATGGGATTATTTTACGGCGGATTGGCACAAGTAATTGCCGGTATCATTGAAGCAAAAAAGAACAATACTTTTGGATTCACCGCTTTTGTTTCTTACGGATTCTTCTGGCTTTCTTTGGTTGCCCTGTTAGTCATTCCGAAATTAGGCTGGATACCGGCTGCTTCAGAAAAAGGTATGATTGCCTATTTAGTTATGTGGGGTATTTTTACTGCTTTGCTTTTTATAGGAACACTTAAAATAAGCAGGGCATTACAAGTTGTCTTTGCTACTCTTACTATTCTGTTTTTCTTACTGGCAATTGGTGATGCTACTGGTGATGCAGGTATTAAAAAGTTCACCGGTTATGAAGGAATAGTATGTGGGGCATCGGCTATCTATACAGCCATAGCCATTCTCCTGAATGATGTTTATGGAAGAAGAGTATTACCTGTAGGCATTA
>JBLNAY010000188.1:0-2730 GCA_050259715.1 Candidatus Dadabacteria bacterium | reverse complement strand
TGGTGTCAATCAGAGTTTTAGCAAGGGTGCAAAATAAGAGAAAAGGCTTACGGGTCCTATCTTCCAGGTGATTATAACGCAGAAGTTTTCAACATTATTCCCCCATTAGGCAAGCAGCAAAACGGAAAGAATTATTCTATTAGGTGTATTTACTTAGAGACAAAAAAGGATTCTGCTTACTTCAATTCTAAAAGAGCCAGGGTTGCTTGGTCTCCTTTGTTCACCAGGGAAATAGCAGTATGTGGTTCAACAAAAGTATAACCACCAAACCGGAAGATATTTTTATTCAGGCTGATGTTGCTTCCTTCGGTTCCATTCACCAGCAGTAGAGGGGCATTTCGATCGGCAATCTTTATTTTCTCGCCTTTAGCTAAGAGTAACTCGTAACCACGTGCGGGTTTTTCATCAAAGACAACCTTCATTCCTTTAACATCCATTGGTGGCTGCAGGCTTTGGTACTCCTTCTTTAATAATTCTATATCCATAACCCGGTACTCCCGGGTATCGCTATTATACACGCGGTGTATGCGGGGCTGGTGGTAAAAGCCGGTGAAGTCTACCAGGTTTGAACCAATGGTAGCTGTATCTGCCGGATCCTGCGAGAACACCTGTGAACCCGTATGAACATTTCTTAGAGTAATGAACGCTGATGGTGTGGAATGTATGTGCACCTGCGTGGTATCCCCAGGTGGAAGATGAACATCCAGTATCCGGACGTATTCATTTTCGAACACATTGTGGTGTCTTGGTTCATAACGTACCTGCACCTGCGCGGAGCAAGTAAATGAGATGGCCAGCACTGGCAGGAAATAAAAGATCTTCATGATAGTAAGTTAAGATGTTCTGTTTAGTATTTGGTTAAAATCCAGAGAGCAAATGTTGAAATATCCTACTCAGAACTTCACAAGAACCCCACGAGTCCTGCTCAAGAGAAGCCAGGCAGAAACCTGCAACCAATTAATGCAGGAATTCTGCAAAATGAATAATGTGAACATTGTGAACATTGTGAACATCTTCACATTATCCAGATAATGCAGATTATTCAGATTATTCAGTTATCCAGATTATTCAGTTATCCAGATTATGCAGATTATCCAGATTATGCAGATTATTGCCACACCCGGGCACTAAAAAGCATTGAAAGGAGCAGGAGAGTTTGCAAACCAGGTAAAACAAAGGGTGTGTAGAAACATCACCCTGCTTGCTTATTAATATGAGAGAAAAGAATTGTGCTGCAGATTATTTCTGGACTACCATCTTGCGGGTTTGTAACTTTTGATTAGCTGCTTCCAGTGTATAATTATAAACACCTGCAGGAAATGCAGAAACATCTATATCCACTTTGCCGGATTGATTAAGTTGCAAAATTTGAAGGGTTCTGCCAATATTATCTGTAATGATTAGTCTACCGGTTTTTGTTTCTGATGGCAGTGTATACAGGATGCTTGTGGACCTTTGTACCGGGTTAGGGACGTTTTGTAATAAGGACCCTTTATCAGTCGAATTAGGTAAAGATTCTCCATTGGACAACTTAGATACCAACACCTTTAATTCAGCCACCTGTTTTTTCAATTCTTCATTTTCGGTTGAGAGTTCCTGGAGGCCTTTAATTACGATCGGGATCAGTTCTGTATAGTTAACTGCTTTATAAGTAATAACATCGGTAGCCTTATTCAACTTAACTGAAGGAGCATTTAATGGTTCTTTGCCATTTGCCTCTGAAGCAGAATTTATTCCAGCTATAACTGGAGCAGGTTCGAAATGGGTTTCGTTTACCAAATTGGGAAGTACCTGTTCCACCTCCTGTGCCACAAGACCAAAATGTTCACCTTTCGGAAGATTCATTTGTTTAAAAAGACCATCTTCACGGTATTCATATAATTTAGGTTTCAGTTGATTTAATACATTCATAGCAGACTTCATCTCTGAAATATTCTTTTTTAATTTTTTATCTGATCCGACAAAATTCCCACTGCTATAAACATTACCAAAGAAAACACCTGCCCAACTACCTCCATATCCTACTACTCCGTATCCGGAATTTGTCAGGGATGCTCCTACTACACCCGCACCATTGCCTGTACCATAAACGCCATTTGAAGTTCCATTGCCCCACATACCCATAAACCCCATCCCTCCTACGCCAACAGAACCAACACCTGATGAGGAAGGTGCTGTGCCCCGTCCAAATATTCCATAGTCATACCCACTTGAATTTATTCCTGTTCCTGTTGCAGATTCAGCATATACAGCAACATGGCCTTTCGCCCAAATGGCACGACCGGTAGAACTAAAACTTTCAGCATAAAAAGAGGGATCACCATTAGCTACACTTGTAAGTGCAGGGTAATAGTTTGTTAGGTTTACTACATTGACACTTAAATTGGACTGTAAACCTCCTTCGAATTGGGCTCTACCATTTACATGAAATTTAGCAGCCGGTGTAGACGTTCCTATGCCGACATTTCCATCAGAGGTGATTCTCATTCTTTCTAAGTTATTTGTATAAAGGTTCAATGGAACTCCGGTAGTGGTTCCTAATTTGGAGTCGACACCAACATTCGAATTGCCTCCTAAAGTCCAGGGTAATGGAGCATTTGAAGGCAGGTTTTGTGGTTGCGCATTTACATAATTAACGAGTAGTAGCAACAGTACAGTCAGTACATTTTTAGTCATCGTATGAGGGTTTTTATGGTTAAGAGAATATAATTGAACAAATCGGAAATAGAG
>JBLNAY010000187.1:0-12244 GCA_050259715.1 Candidatus Dadabacteria bacterium | reverse complement strand
ACGAAGAAGGTGTAAAAGATATCGGCATTACTTCCAAGGAGGTTTATTCAGTAATTAAAGAACACTTCCCCGGTTATGAAGCCTGTGCTTACCTGGGCGGAACAGCTGATCATACTTCTTACAAATGGCTGATTGGCAATATTATGATCAACGATAAGGGGAAAGTATTTGGCGGATATGGAAAAAGAGCAATGGAAATAGCCCAGACTTATCATCATTTTAGTAATGGCACTTACCTGGTTTACCCTCACAAAAGAATAGGAAAGAAAGTATTGTTGGCAGGGCTTTTTGACAAGCAGGCAAGAAAGGCGGCCGGCAATTACTTCAGGTACGTACTTGCTAATCCCGCAAGGCTCTTCAGGCCTCTGCATGTATTTGGAATTGGTATTGTCCAGGCACCCGATATGATGCCCGATGGCAGGATGAATATGTGTGATGATTGCCCCGATATGTGTGTTTATGAAGGAAAGCTCGTCTATTCATGCCGGCTGGATGAGTACCGCCAGTATGGAGATCTCTTGCATGTGCATCATGCTGATGAAAATGGAAAACAAGGAGTTGCGGAACCCATGAAAGTAGAAGAACCCGTTCTGCTTGCATGAGAAACTTTATTGAACGATTTCTTTTTGTTAGTTAATTCGAATAAAAGACGGTAGATTTCTGTTTTAAAATCCATGAATTCCGGAGAGAATATCAGCAGGCTATTACAGGCGGACGATCTTGCCACGTTAGACAAAGAACAATTGCGCAAGAGACTGGAATTTTATGTAAATGATCTGCTTGTAAATGATTTTCAACAACTGGTGCAGCTATTATACAGGATTGATGTAAGTGAGGCAAAACTAAAAGCACTGCTGCATCAACAGAAAGATACTGATGCAGCAGTGCTGATAACTAAGTTGATATTGGAGAGACTGGAAGAAAAGCAAAAAACAAGAAAACAATTCAGGCCACCACCGGCTACGGATGAATTTGAAAAATGGTAATTCTTCCGGGTGAACCTGAACTATAGCTGATTGCTTAATTCGCCTGTTCTTCTATCTTCCGCAATATTAGAAGATCCCCCCGGTCAGTGTTATATTTTACAGGCCTGGTTTCACTGTCGAACACCTGCCATTGTAATAAATCGTCGTTGACAAATAGCAAAAGACTTTTCACGTTGGTAGTACCTGATGAGTCATGTACTACGAAATTGAACCTTGCAGGATTTGTTGAGAAATCCGTCCTATAACTGGAAATCAATTTCTTATGTTGCCCATAGACAATATAAATCCTTGAGCTGTCGACCACTTCCAATCCTGCTCCTTCCTTGTTTCTCCAGGTACCCATGAGGTTCTCGAAGCTATACTTCTGCGCACCAGCCACAAACTGGAGTGAAAGAGCAATCCCCAATAGATAAATAGCTTTTTTCATAATTCACAATTTCAAAGTCTCTATAAGGTGTTTAGCATAGACGGTGCCGAAAAAAACAAATCTGTAGGGTGGGGATTAATATCACCAGTTGCACTGACCACCATCAGCAGTGAACAGCTTTATGATGATTTAATTTTAAAGAAACCATTCACCATGAGTGCTTATAAAACAAAGTCCTGGGCTGAAAAAATGAACATCTGCAAACACCCTGTAGTTGAGGTTGTGAAAAAACCTTTCGCCGATATTAAGGTAGGAGACAAAATGTTAATTCCTACCCCAGAAATTGTTGAAGATTATATAAAATTGATCCCGAAGGGAAAACATGTAGATATCTCTACAATCAGGAAAGACCTTGCTGCTGCGTATGGTGCTGATATCACCTGCCCGTTAACGACAGGCATCTTTATCAGGGTTGTTGCGGAAGCAGCATATGAAAGCTATAAAGCGGGAACACCATTAAAGAAAATTGCTCCATTCTGGCGTGTCATAGATGAAAGATCGAAGACTGCATCAAAACTTACTTTTGGAACAGAGTTTCTGAAAGCACAAAGAAGAAAGGAACATATCGGAATAAATGCAAAAGCATTATTACTCTGAATATAAAACACCAATGATGAGGAGCGATTAAATATGGTCAACTATTGACTATTCACTATTGACTATTCACAATACTCATCACTCATCCTCACACTGCCCCTTTAAACTGCTCGAGGAATCTTATATCATTTTCGCTGAATAGACGTATGTCCTGGATACCATAAAGTAACATGGCCGGTCTTTCGATGCCCATTCCGAAAGCAAAACCTGTGTATTTCTCGGAATCAATACCGCAGTTGTCCAACACGTTTGGATGCACCATACCACAACCGAGGATCTCTACCCAGCCGGTATGCTTACAAATGCGACAGCCTTTTCCACCACAGATAAAGCAACTGATATCCATTTCTGCACTGGGCTCGGTAAAGGGGAAATAAGAGGGACGAAAACGAACCTTAGCATCCTTATCAAACATCTCGCGGACGAAGAAATAAAGTGTTTGCTTGAGATCTGCAAAACTTACATTTTCATCAATATAAAGGCCTTCCACCTGGTGAAAGAAACAATGAGACCGTGCACTTATTGTTTCATTCCTGTATACGCGTCCTGGGCAGATAACTCTTAGGGGAAGCTTACCTTTCTCCATCTCCCTGATCTGGACATTACTGGTATGAGTGCGTAACAACCAATCGGGATTCTGATGAATATAGAATGTATCCTGCATATCACGTGCAGGGTGGTTTTCCGGGAGATTTAATGCTGTGAAGTTGTGCCAGTCGTCTTCTATTTCAGGACCATCGGCCACAGAAAATCCAAGCCGCTGAAATATGCGGATCATCTTATTCTTTACTAAAGTAATCGGGTGGCGGGAACCTATCTCAACCGGGATGCCGGGAAGGGAGACATCCAATTCATCCTTACTGCTGACTACCTGGGTAGCTGCAGATTCTTTAGAACTTTCATATTTATTCTCCGCCTGCTGCTTAAAACTGTTAAGGATTTGTCCAAACTCCTTCTTCTTTTCATTTGGTACAGACTTCATCTCACCGAACAGGGTTTTCACAATACCCTTGGTTCCCAGGAATTTAATCCGGAATTCTTCCAACTGTTGAGCATTCCCGATCTTGTAATCTTCTATTTCTTTCCGGTAAGCTTCTATTTGCTGCAGCAATGATTCCATGGCGGCAAAGATAGGAGGGTTTGGAGTTTCAGCCTTTCCACTTAAGCAATTTAGAAACATCGCAGCCGGCAGATCATTCATTCAGCGTCTTCCACAGCAGATCTTTCAATTGCTGCATATTATAGCCGGTTACTGAAGAAATAAACAGGTGAGGAATATTTCCAGGCAGTTCTTTGGCAATATCTTCCTTCAATTCTTCATCCAGCATATCCGATTTACTTATAGCAATTATAAATCGCTTATGAAGCAATTCAGGATTATAATCTTCTAACTCTTTTAATAAAATCTCGAATTCTTTCTTATGGTCGGTACTGTCTGCAGGTATAAGAAACAGCAGGATCGAATTTCGTTCAATGTGACGAAGGAAACGATGACCTAACCCTTTACCTTCAGCAGCACCTTCGATGATACCGGGAAGGTCAGCAACACAAAAACTCTTTCCATCACGATATTCCACCATACCTAGATTGGGGGTAATGGTGGTAAATGCATAATCAGCGATCTTGGGTTTGGCAGCCGTGATAACAGATAGCAAAGTTGATTTACCTGCGTTTGGAAAGCCTACCAATCCCACATCGGCAAGGACTTTTAATTCCAGTACTTTCCAACCTTCCTGCCCCGGAAGTCCCGGTTGCGCATGTTCAGGAGCCTGGTTAGTAGGTGTTTTGAAGTTGGTGTTGCCCAAGCCACCCTTGCCACCGGGCAACCAGATTCGCTCTTCACCATCCTGCAGGATCTCTACTTCTTTTTCTCCGGTTTCTTCATCCCTGGCGATGGTTCCAAGAGGCACTTCGATGATGATATCTTTGCCGTTTCTGCCGGTCCGGTTATTATCTCCGCCATTATCACCATTTTCAGCTAATACATTTTTGTAATACCGAAGGTGAAGAAGTGTCCACAGGTTGCTATTCCCTTTAAGAATAATATGGCCGCCCCTGCCTCCATCTCCCCCATCGGGCCCACCCATGGCAGTAAGCTTATCCCTGCGGAAATGTTTAATACCTGCACCACCATGTCCACTCCTGGCGAATATCCTTATCTGGTCAACGAAATTGCTTCTCTCCACTTCAATATTTATTTGCAACGAAAAACGAAATTAACTTGTCAAAGTGAATGAACCCTTTATTAACCATCTTAATTTAAAAATATGAACCTTAGAATAGCAGTTATTATTCTTGCATGCCTCACTTCTGCCACATGTAATAAGCTGCGGGTAACTGTACCGCCTTGTATAGAACAGAAAATTAATACCATCAAAGCACAGCCGAAGTGGAATCCTCCTGCACAGGTGGATGAATATATGTACAAGGGGCAAATTGTTTATCTGTTCAGCGGCAACTGCTGTGATCAATACAATGAATTGTATGATGCGTCCTGCACCTATTTATGTGCTCCCTCAGGAGGGATTACGGGCAAAGGTGATGGCAAATGCACCGACTTTTCTACCGCTGCTACCCTCGTGCGCACCATCTGGAAGGATAACCGGTAACAAAAAAACCCCGGCTTACAGGCCAGGGTTCAATGATCCTGTAAATTGACTATTTACTGGACCACAACTTTTTGAGTGAATACTGATTGTTTATCACCATCATATACTTTCACCATGTAGATTCCTTTAGAATTAGCAGGATCTAATGGAAGTACCTGTGATTGCATTTCAGAACCCACAGTAATCAATTTCTTCATCACACTACGGCCGAGAACATCAGTTAACTCAATAGTATAATCACCGAGAGGCACTTTACTAAACTGAATGGTCATGTAGTTAACCGTAACCGGGTTCGGATACACTGAGATCTGCTTAGAAAATTTCTCTTCTAACCTGGAGATCAAAGGAACATCTGTTGTAGCTCTTACAGAAGAAGACAGGTAATTGCTGTTAGCCAGATCAGAACTCTTATACACACCCTCAACTGACTTGTATGCTTTGGCAGTCCATGTCTTTGGATCTACAACATAATAGGAGCTTGCATCCACAGCACTACTTACCAGCAAGTTGCCATCGGCATCTACAGCAGCACCATTCACAGTGAAGGTTGCGGGCAGATTCTGGATGTGTGCCAGGTGAGTAGCAACTTTAGTCTGCACGTTTACTTTGAATACATTGTTGGGAGCAGTAAGAATAAATAGATTTCCCTGGTCATCGCACACCATGTCACCGCCGAAAGAACTACAACGATTGTGAATGGATATGCCGGAATTTGCCGGATCGTCAACGAGGCTACCCAACTGTTCAACCGTGGTCTTCTTCCCGGTTGAGAAACGGATAAATGAAGAACCGTCGTTGCTAATGGCATAACCGTAACCATCAGGTGTAATCACCATACGGGTGACCACCTTCGCTTCGTCATTATGCATGTTGCCATGGCCCGTGAAAGCCTGTCCACCTACATAATAGAGCTTCATTGTTTTCAGATCAATATATCTCAACTGGTCTACAAACATTGGAGTGTAATACAAACGGTTATGATCCCTGTCGTATGCAGCAGCGGCAACCCCATTGCTGAAAGGTATCTCAATAAGGGATCCCCACTTGGGATCGGGTTGTTGATTCAATTGTTTGTGTGACTGCGCATCAAAAGCCACATTCTTCATGCTGCTACCATCAAATACCAGGTTACTATATTGTCCTGTTTGAAGATCTAGTTTCCTTAAGGCAGTCCAACTGCTACCGTCCTTACTCATATCAGTGATAGCATAGGCAAACCTGTCGTTTTGAGCATTAACTGCGAATACGGAGAAAAGGGCAACAGGAACAAGAACACGGAGTAGAATTTTTCTCATACAACTATTTCTTTAATGGTTAATGGACAACTAATTTACAAATTTTTTTGACGCGCTTTTAGTTTTTATGATGCAGGGTTTCATTTTTTAAATGGCTTATAATCATATTGAAATACAGTGCGTTGTTCCTCTTCTTGCCGAAGAGGTTCACACGCTTTCAAGGTTTGTTGACATTGCATAGGTAGTTGCTGGTAAAGCCTTGTTCCTTCTGTCTTCCACCGCATCATCTCATCACTAACTTCCTTAATGATCTTAGCAGGATTACCTGCCACTAAAGACCTCCGGGGTATTTTTTCTCCCTGCTTAATAAAACTCAATGCCCCCACAATACATTCATCTCCAAGCTCCACCTCATCCATAACCACTGCATTCATACCGATTAAACAATTTGTGCCAATAGTAGCTCCATGGATGATCGCACCGTGACCTATATGCGCAGATTCCTTTAATAGAACAGTGACACCGGGAAACATATGGATAGTACAATTTTCCTGCACATTACATCCATCGGAGATCACAATTATACCCCAGTCACCGCGGATGGCTGCACCGGGACCAATATACACATCCCTTCCAATGACAACATTCCCTGTCACTGCAGCCTGGGGATGTATAAATGCCGTTTCATGAATGACTGGCTTTATGCCATTAAATTCATAGATCATTTTCAACAAGGTTTTTACCGGTTCTGAAACAGGTGCCTTTAAATAGTGCTACCAGTTCATCCTCCTGGTTCGTCACAGTTATAAGATAGACCCCCGTGCTCTTTCCATTATGCACCTCTTTGGCTTCGGCAACTAATACATCTCCAATGTGCACCGTTCTCGTAAAGCTTATGGTAACATCAAGAGCAACCGAAAGATTATTGTAGTTGTTACAGGCAAAAGCAAACGCACTGTCAGCAAATGAAAAAGTAACTCCGCCATGAGTGATGCCAAAGCCACTGGCCATCTCCTCCCTCACCTTCATCCTGATTTTACTATAGCCTTCCTTTATATCCAGCACTTCAATACCTAACCAACTGCTAAACAGGTCTTCTTTCAGTATTTTATTAACTACCTTTTCGTATAAGGGAATATCCATATTTTTTTACCACATAGTTTTAGAATATACAAAGGTTCACATAGGACATTTAATTCTATAATGATCTTCTTCCATCTTCCACCTTAACCCTGCATCTATGGTGTTTGTATATGGTAAAAATGAAGTAAGAATGAAGTCTGTATTGAGTTTGCAGGGGGTAAAGCCGTTCTAACTCCGTACTAACTCCATACAAACCCTTTACAAACTCCATACAAACCCTATAGAAACTACATCTTAATCCCTCCGGCAACTTCGGGCATCCCCCATCCCGAATCCCACTTCCCGTATCCTGCACCTGAGAACCGAAAACCCGAAACTGAAAACTGAAAACTTTCAACTACTCCCCCCTAAACATCGGTTTTCTTTTCTCCAAAAAAGCCTGGACTCCTTCATTATAGTCTTTTGTCTGGCCGGCCTTGATCTGCAACTCTTCTTCCAGCTTTAGCTGCTGCTCCAGGGTGTTGGAATCAGAAGCAGCCAACGCCTGTTTAGTATATGCCAAACCTTTTGTAGGCATATCGGCCAGGTTAGCTGTCAACTTCTCACACTCAGAGGCAAATACTTCATCATCAAAAACTTTATACACCATGCCTAATGTTTCCGCTTCTTCTGCTGATACTTTAGTGCCCAACATGGCTAAAGCAGAAGCTTTTTGCCAGCCGATAAGTCTCGGTAAAAAGAATGTGCCGCCACTGTCGGGCACCAAACCTATTTTGCTGAACGCCTGTATAAAAGAAGCCGATTTGCTGGCAATCACAATATCACAGGCCAATGCAATGTTGGCCCCTGCACCGGCAGCAACTCCATTCACTGCAGCTACCACAGGTTTTTCTAATGCTCTTATCTTCAGAATGATTGGGTTATAATGTTCGGCTAAGATGGTCCTTGTATCCGGGCCGTTTGGATCCACCACTTCATCCAGGTCCTGGCCTGCACTAAAGGCTTTGCCGGCTCCTGTAATACACACGCAACGAATTTGGCTATTCTGCTGGCATTCGTCTAACCTTTCCTGCAAGCCGATTGCCATCTCCCTGTTAAATGCATTGAACTTTGCAGGGCGGTTAAGAGTTATGGTTGCAACGGAACCTTGTATACTAAAGTCTATTGTTGCCATAGTTAGATTTCGGATCAAATCTAACGCTTATGCTAATGTGTTTTGAAATAATCAAAAGCTTCTTTACAGTCGAGGCATCGGTACATTGCCTTGCAGGCAGTGGATCCAAACTGGCTTATCAGTTCGGTGTGGAAGGAGTTACAACGCGGACATTGAACTACTTCCTGGCGAAACATTTCAGCCATGCAGAATTGCTGCTTTGGATTAGGGGGAGCAATACCAAATTCTTTTAGTTTGCGCTTTCCTTCTTCGCTCATCCAATCGGTTGTCCAGGCAGGAGACAATTGTTGTTTGATGGTGACATTCCTGAATCCTTTCTCAATCAACTTGAGACGGATATCCATATTTATCGTATCCAGTGCAGGACAGCCCGAGTAAGTGGGCGTGAGGGTAATAGTAATATGGCTCCGGGCTTTGCCTGGTGATGCATCATTAGCATCGGCTACTTCGATATTGCGGATAATCCCAAGGTCTATTACTGACAGTACGGGAACTTCCGGATCCTTTACTTCTTCGAGTAGATTCCAGACCTGCTTTTCTAATTCAGTATGTTCTTTTATTTCATCCAACGAAATGGTTTTTATTTATTCTCTACCAGGTTAAATTTGGATAAGCCCTTTGCATGTATTGCATTTCCGATAAAAGATAGCCCATATACTCGGTGTGTCTTCCGAGCTTACCACCTGATTGCATCCAGGTTTGCTTAGGAACTTCCAGGGTGGCGTTTTTAAATACATCCTGCAACTGCTGCATCCATAATTCCTTTAAACTCGCCACATCTACCATTTCCCAATCCTGTAACTGGAACATCTCCCCGGTAAACATCCACAAGTCAGCGAGAGCTGCAGTTATTCGCCTTGCACTTTCTTCCGTTCCGTCACCCAGGCGAACAACCCATTCGCTGCTCCAGCGTACATGATAGGCCACTTCTTTAAGAGACTTCTCAGCGATCGCAGATAGTTGCGCATCATTTGATTGCTGCAATCCCCTGTACTGCAATTGTTGAAAAACCGCATAAAAGAATTGTTTCAAAACTGTATAAGCCCAGTCTCCTTTTGGCAGTTCGGTTATCAACAGGTTAATATACTGGTGTTCATCCCTCAGAAATGCCAGATCATCTTCCTGCAGGTCGCGGTTGTAGTCTTTCCACAGCCGCGGAATGTATTTATCAACGGCTAACTTTTGTTCTTCATCAAAGCCATTATAAAGAGTTGCCGCATACTGGTAGAAATTCCTTGCCTCGCCTAATTGATCGAGAGAAATATTGGTAATGGCAATATCCTGTTCCAGCACCGGCCCGTGACCCGTCCACTCCGAATTCCGCTGAGCCATCAGCAGGTTGTTGTCGGCAAGATGAAGAGTGTATATGAAAATCTGTGAGCGGGTTAACATGAAATCAATTTTTTTAAGTTTAAAGGTTTAGAAGTTTAGATTGTTTAGGTGCAAACATTCACTCCCCCCTCTTAACTTCCTCAACCTTATCATCTTCTATTAGCTATAACATTTTCAAATCTCCAAATCTCCAAATCTTCAAATCACCAAATCTTCAAATCACCAAATCTTCAAATCACATATGTTTCACTTCATCAGGCAAGTCATAAAATGTAGGATGCCTGTATACTTTGTCGTTGGCAGGTTCATAAAAGCTTTCTGCATCATCCGGATTCGAGGCATGGATGTATTTACTTTCCACCACCCAGATGCTTACTCCTTCCTGTCGCCGGGTGTAAACATCGCGGGCATTCTCTATGGCCATTTCCGCATCTGCAGCATGTAAAGACCCTACGTGCTTGTGATCTAAACCCTGTTTACTCCTGATAAAAACTTCCCACAGAGGCCATTCGTTTTCAGAGGGTTTTGAAATTGGAGTTACACTGCTACCGCTGCTCGTTTGCTCTTTATCACCATAATCTCCGTAATAATATTTGATAACAGAAGTATTCATTTTGTATGATTAGAATTCTTATAATATTATCCAACATTCACGACTTGCATCTCTCACTAAATCTTCACTTCTTCACTTCTTACTTCTTCACACTTGCCTCCTCATCTTATCTGCTAACCTCCACTTCCTTCATTTTCAAATCTTTACTTCTTAATTCTTCACGTCAAATCACCAAATCTTCAAATCTTTAAATCTTCACGTCTTCAATTTCCCTCATCTTCTTATCTACTTATCTGATTTGTTTATCTTCAAATTTTCAAATCTCCAAATCTCCAAATTACCTCTTCTGCTCATCGTCCTCACGCCGCCCTATTCCCCGATGTTTTCGCCATTCTCTTCTCCGCATGTGCTTTAGCAGCTTCCCTCACCCAGGCGCCTTCTTCCCATGCCTTTCTCCTGGTATCCAAACGCTGCTTGTTGCATGGCCCATTTCCATTCACTACATTCCAGAATTCTTCCCAGTTGATCTTGCCAAAATCATAATGCTGCCGTTCTTCATTCCACTTTAAATCAGGGTCAGGGAGAGTCATTCCCAGTAACTGCACCTGCTCGGCAATCATGTCCACAAAGCGTTGCCGCAGTTCATCATTGGTGAACCGCTTGATCTTCCACTTCATGCTTTGCTCACTATGCATGCTTTCCGAGTCGTGGGGACCAAACATCATAAGGCTTGGCCACCACCAGCGATTGATCGCATCCTGCACCATAGCCCTTTGTTCTTCAGAACCTTTGCTTAACACCAGCAGGCTTTCAAATCCCTGTCTCTGGTGAAAGCTTTCTTCCTTGCACACGCGTATCATCGCACGGCTGTACGGCCCATAGGAAGTGCGGCACAAGGGCACCTGGTTCATGATGGCGGCACCATCCACCAGCCATCCTATGGCTCCCATGTCGGCCCAGTTAAGTGTAGGGTAATTAAAGATGGAAGAATACTTCGCCTTACCGGAATGCAGTTGCTCTATCATCTCGTCTCGGGATATGCCAAGTGTCTCAGCGGCACTGTATAAATACAGGCCATGACCTGCTTCGTCCTGCACCTTGGCAATAAGGATCTGCTTTCTTTTGAGTGATGGGGCGCGGCTGATCCAGTTACCTTCCGGGAGCATGCCCACTATTTCGCTATGGGCGTGCTGGCTTACCTGGCGAATGAGGGTCTGCCTGTATTTTTCCGGCATCCAGTCCTTAGGCTCAATGCGAACTTCGGACTCGATCTTATGGTCAAATGATTGTTGCGGGTCTTCGTTTAACATACCGTACAATATAAGCAAATTTAGCACCTATACTGTGGGAGCTCATTCCAAATAGTTATATTTAAGAAATATTGCCTATGAGAGTCCTTTTATTATTTTTATTGGTGGCAGCCCTCCAGTTAACGGCATTAAGCCAGGCCAAAACCATAAAGCCTACACAACGATCTATTGTTAAAGATTCCGCAGGGAATGTATATCCCTTTGCTGACTGGCAAATGCTGATGTTCCATGGGTATACCACTAAACCGGTAAATCCAACTGATAAAAAAACTGATTTCCTGCTGGTGAAGTTAACCGAAGAAGAGTTGGAGAAGCGGGATGAATCGATGCCTAAGCCACCGGAAAGTTCGTCTTTCAAAACAGGTAAGGCAATAAAGCTCTTTAAAACAACCGATATAAACGGCAACCTGGTTGATTTGTCCGCACTGCATGGCCAGGTAGTCGTTCTGAATTTCTGGTTCATCAACTGTATGCCCTGCCGGATGGAAATCCCTGACCTTAACAAACTGGCCATTGAATACAAAGACAACAAGAATGTAGTGTTTATTGCTGTCGCGTTAGATTACAAATCGGATATATGGAACTTCCTGCCACAGATGCCTTTTTTGTATACCATTATTGACAATGGGAAAAGCATTGCAAATCAATATGGCGTCAGGTTGTTTCCAACCAACTTAGTGGTGGGTCCTGAGAATAAAGTTTATTACCATAGCTCCGGATATGCCATGAACCAGGCATATTGGCTGAGGAAAACAATAAAAGAGCTGTTGCAGGGAAACACAGCTCATAAATAAAATTTAATACCCGATGCTCATTATTCGATAGCCGTACATGCAAATACCGGACAGAATCCTCCTGTATATTCATGAACTACATAATCAGTTTAACTTATTTCTTATCCTGAGGCATAGCTGAAACGAACTTGTATATCTTGTCAA
>JBLNAY010000186.1:0-4778 GCA_050259715.1 Candidatus Dadabacteria bacterium | reverse complement strand
ACACCCGGCTCACCAACGAGAATGGGATTGTTCTTACTACGGCGGGAAAGAATATGTAAAGTCCTCCTGATCTCTTCATCACGACCAATTACGGGGTCAAGCTTCCCCTGCCTGGCCATTTCATTCAGGTTCTTCGCATATTTATTTAAAGCGTTGAACTGTGTTTCCTGTGTTTGAGAAGTGACAGTGGAACCTTTCCTCAATTCTTTTATAGCTTCTGTCAATCCCTTTTCATTAACACCAAAATCCTTTAATAGTTTAGCTGTATTATCATTTCCCTGGATCACTGCCAACAGCAGGTGTTCCGGCGTGATAAATTCATCATTGAACTGCTTAATTACGTTACCTGCACGCAGGATTACATTATTAACATCACGGCTGATATTCTGTGCGGGTTCTCCACCGGATATCTTAGGTAGTTTTTCGATCTGCTTGTCAACCCTGTTTTCAAGCTCCTGCACGTTAACAGCATTCTTCTTTAACAGGTACTCAACAGGCGAATCCTGCTGGTCGAGTAAAGCTTTTAAAATGTGTTCGGTTTCAATATTGGAATTCGAATGGTTAAAGGCCAGTTGTTGTGACTGTTGGATCACCTCAGCTGCTTTTATAGTGAAATTGGATAGATTCATACAATTGTTCCTTTTATATTTACGTTCTTAACATCTCAAAGAATAGTCCAATCAAATACCCCGGAAAGAATGTCATCTAAATTTAAACTAATCTGCCTGAAATTCAGTTCTGTTGCCATCTTCCTGCTAATTGTGCAGGCGGCCTTTACGCAACAAAATTTTAACGACCTGGCCAGTGCTATACAGGCAAGGCAAAAGCTGTTGGGTGAAGACCTTGTGGTGCTTATAACTAATAAGGATAGTGTAGTATTCCAGAAGGAATATGGCCAGTTTAATGCGAAAACACAGGCGCCTATAGCCAGTTGCAGTAAATGGCTGACGGCTGCGTTGATCATGCAGTTTGTTGATGAAGGAAAACTCTCCCTTGATGATAAAGTCACTAAATGGCTGCCCGAGTTTGAACGCTATAACAAGAATTATATCACTATAGGCCATTGCCTTTCTCACCTGACGGGTATCCAATCAGAGCAAATGAAATTGTTATCACTTCTTCAGCGCCGGAAGTATAATACCCTTGAAGAAGAAGTCAATGATTTTGCGGCTAAGGAAATAGATGCTAACCCTGGTACTGAATTCAGATATAGCAATATAGGATTGAACATTGCAGCCCGTGTGGTGGAAGTGATCACGAAGAGGAAGTTCGACGCAGTTATCAAGCAAAGACTGCTGATTCCCTTATTAATGACTCACACCACCTTCGCCACCATAGATTTAACGGCTCCGAATCCTTCCGGGGGAGCAAAATCAACAGCTAATGACTACTCTCATTTCCTCCAGATGTTGTTAAACAATGGTATGTACAATGGTAAGAGAATATTGAGTGAAGCTGCCGTGAAGCAACTACGGACTGTGGCTACGCAGCCGCAACTAATCAAATATGCTCCTAAGGCAGCAGAGGGATTTATGTATGCTTCAGGAAGCTGGGTGTTGGAAGAAGATAAAACAGGTAAGGAAGCCCTGGCCCTCGCCAGCCCGGGTCTGTTTGGTACCTGGCCTATGGTGGATTTCTGCCGTGGATACACCTGTATTTTCTTTGTGAAAAACTTACTGGGAGAGCAAAGAGCAGATGCCTATATGGAGATAAAGAAATTGATAGATACTCATTTTAAGCAGGTATGCAATTAATCAAGCAGGCAGGTTCTAACCTATTTGGTTCTTAAACTTCTTTTTATGTGCTGTACATTCTATTCAGTCCCGAAGAGCAATTCAAAATGTTTGGACTTCAGAAGCTGACTTCGCAAAATCTGAGTTTATAATTTATCTAAGTCCTTAATAGTTATGGTACTAAATGGATAGCTAAGAGATTAAGAAAAGATTAGAATCAGAAGGACCTTCTACTACATACAACATTAAAATGTAAAAAGAAAAATATTTCGATGAAAAAAAATAAAAGTGATGAAACTCACTCCCAAATTTGTTCTTAATCAAAAAGGGTATCGACGAGATAAAAATCGGATTAATAAAACTTTTTTTTTCAATACCTTTTTTAGATATTCGCCTTCCTGTCTAAAACAAATCTTTTTTTACACATAGTGTTAAAAAGTTGGACCTAAAATCTTAAAAAGAGTATAAACTGCTATTTCGTCAATGGAGAAGAAGAATGCTGAACTTGTCTGGAACAATTGCTTGTCTATCATTAAAGACATAGTGGAGTGGCAGCATTTCAAAACCTGGTTCGAACCCATTAAGCCCATCTCGCTCAAAGAAAACATTCTTGTAATTCAGGTACCCAGTCAATTTTTTTTCGAATACCTCGAAGAACATTATGTAAATCTCCTTGCGAAGACTTTAAAGAGAGAACTCGGCAAAGATGCACGCCTCGAGTATCGTATTATGGTAGATGGCGGTAACAACTACAATAAGCCGGTTACCGTCGACATGTCGGGTCAAACGTTTAAGACCTTTGTCAACAATGAAATGGATTTCCCCCTGGTAATGAACACACCGGTAAAGAATCCATTTGTGATCCCGGGTCTTAAAAAGATGCACATTGATCCGCAACTCAATCCTAATTACACCTTTGATGCCTATGTGGAGGGTGATTGCAACAGGGTAGCGCGTCGGGCAGGTAAAACGGTTGCCGAAAAGCCCGGTGCCAATTCGTTTAATCCACTGGTGATCTATGGAGGTGTGGGGCTTGGAAAGACCCACCTGGCGCAAGCTGTGGGTAATGAAGTAAAGCGTTCTAACCCCAATAAGGTTGTTCTATACGTGAGCTCAGAGAAGTTTATCAACCAGTTTGTGGATCACAGCCGCAACAATGCCATTAATGATTTCATCCACTTCTACCAGCTGATTGATGTATTGATCATAGATGATGTACAGTTCTTCAACAGGGCAGAGAAATCGCAGGATGCGTTCTTTGCCATCTTTAATCACCTGCATCAATCAGGTAAACAACTGGTGCTTACTTCCGATAAGTCGCCTAAGGACCTGGAAGGTGTACAGGAGCGCTTATTAAGCCGCTTCCGTTGGGGATTAAGCGCGGATATACAGGTGCCGGACTACGATACCAAGATTGACATACTGGAGCGTAAGATGAAGAATGACGGGCTGGAAATGCCTAAGGAAGTAGTGAAGTATATTGCTTACAATATCAACTCCAGCGTACGTGAACTGGAAGGTGCATTGATCTCTTTATTGGCACAATCTTCGCTCAACCGCAAAGAAATTGACCTCGACCTGGCAAAGAAAGTCTTGAGAAATTTCGTCAAAACAGCAAGTAAGGAAATCACGATAGATACTATACAGAAGATGGTCTGTGATTACTACGACGTGCCTTACGATAAACTACTGCAAAAAACGCGGAAGCGGGAGATCGTGCAGGCAAGGCAGATCACGATGTACCTGGCAAAAGCCTTTACGAAGAATTCATTGAAGACTATTGGTGAACATTTTGGAGGAAGGGATCATACTACGGTTATTCACTCCTGTCAAACAGTCAAGGACCTGATGGATACCGATGGTACTTTCCGTGATAGCGTGATGGAATTGCAACAAAAGGTGCAGCTCGCAGCAATGTAAGAGTTTACCGTTTGGGTTTTCGGTTTACAGTTATTCACGACATACCAGTTCTCATTAAAATACTAATCCAGGCAAACTAGCCTGGATTTTTTTATTTTAATACTGGGATCTGCACGTAGATCATATCACGAATCGCGAATCTTGTATCCGGCTTCACCATTTCCGCCTTCTCTATAGCCTTTGTATATGGTTAGAATGGCATAAGAATGAAGTCTGCATTGAGTTTGAATGGGGTAAAGCCGTTCTAACTCCATACCAACTCCATACAAACCCTATAGTAACTCCATACTTACCGTTTAAATTACCTGCACATTCCTATCCCGTATGTCGCATCCCACATCCCACATCCTCCCGCAGCCGGTATCGGTATCTCGCAACCCACATCTCGTCTCCCGCATCCCGTCTCCCGCATCCTGCTTCCCCTCTAAACCTACTCAGAACTTTTTTCCAGATTTCATATATCCTTTTGAGTTTTATAATTCGGTTCTCCCTATTTTTGCAGCCCTTGGAAATGAGGGATATGGCAAGTTGAGATGAGAGCAGCGCCAATGGAAAGGACATATTGGATACGATTTGGTGAGGTGGATGAGTGGCTGAAATCAACGGTTTGCTAAACCGTCGTAGGGACTTAAATCTCTACCGAGGGTTCGAATCCCTCCCTCACCGCCAGGTAAAAGTTCTTATTGATAAATATGTTTTCAGGTGTTTAGAGGAGACATAATAATTCATGTTTTCACGACACTGGAAACGGGAGGTAGTTCAGCCCGGTAGAATACGTGGTTTGGGACCACGGGGTCGCAGGTTCGAATCCTGTCCTCCCGACAAACAAAAGCCTTGCTCATTGAGCAGGGCTTTTTTGTTTTGCAGCATGCAAGCTTGCTTGAGTATGCGGAAAAACAAAAAAGGCCCGGCATGCGATAGCATGTCAAGGCTTTATTTGTTTTGATACACCCCATTATGGATCGCCGAAGGCAATCCTGTCCTGCAGGTAAAACACAAGGTTTTTTAAGTATTCAAAAGTTACATCCCTGTCCTTTGTTTCACTTACAAAATAAAACGCATCACTTACCAATTTACTATTGGTAATAGGTAATCACAGGGATAATTTCACTATATACTGAAATG
>JBLNAY010000185.1:0-7444 GCA_050259715.1 Candidatus Dadabacteria bacterium | reverse complement strand
CCTGCCAGTTATTGAATTCTATAATAGGGGAGATGGTCAATGCCGGGCTCTTTGAGGCTGCTACAAGTTCCTCCAGTTTCTTCCTTCTTTCCACCAGTGTTTTTTCTCTCCAGTCTTCGCCGTCAAACTCCAACAGGTCATAAGCAATGAAGATTACAGGAGCTTCCTTCAGTTGTTTTTTAGTAACATTCTTTCGGCCAATCCTGGTCTGCAACAGGTTAAACGGAAGTACTTTAACTAACTTTCCTTCATCTACTTCTCCGCATATGATCTCTCCATCGAGCGCTGTACCATCAGGCAGTATTTGCTTCAAAAGCTGGTATTCGGGAAACTTATCCGTTACCAGGTCCTCCCCGCGGCTCCAGACAAAAAGTTCCTGGTTCCTTTTAATAACCTGCCCTCTTATACCATCCCATTTCCATTCTGCCTGCCACTCAGATGGCTCTCCTAATAAAGAAACATCTTCATCAATTGCATACGCGAGGTAGAAAGGGTAGGGCTTACTCCAATCGGTTGTGATGGCATGTTCACTTAATAGTTCTGAGAACGTAACAGATGTTGGATCCCAAATACCACTGATACGATGAGCGATAAGGGAGGAAGGAAGATCCACTGTTTTCGCCAGCGCATTGACAATCAAACTTTGCGATACTCCAATGCGAAAGCCTCCTGTAAAAAACTTATTAAACACGAATCGTTCAGCACTGGTCATCTCATACCAACTATCAAAAATGAACTGCTTTCTTACATCTTCCGGTTGTTTATCTATTTCAATAAGCTTTTCGAGGTAGTAATAAAGAGGCTTAGGTTTCCTGTTTTGAATGCCTTCCGGATATTCCGGTAGCAAGAGAGCAATTGTTTCTGCAAGATCTCCAACGACATGGTAACTTTCTTCAAATAACCACCACTCCAGTTTTGCCAGTTCAACACACCACACAGCAAGGAGGGTAGAATTGACAGGTCTCCTCGGTTTACGACCACTAAAGATCGCAATGGTCCACACCTTATCCTTATCTTCTGCCAGTGTGAAATAATTCACCAATGCATCAAGTTTGTCAGTGGTCTTCGTACTGGTGCCTAATTTAACAACCAGGTCGGCAAAAGCATGGAAGCCACCTTCAGAATTTACTGCAGCGGAAATATGATTATTATGGTTTCCTACTTCCTCCATTACATTTTTAATAATTCAATTCAACCATTGCACTTTAAAGGAGATCTTCAACATTCGGAGGGGTTTCTTCCTCTTCTTCCTCACCACTATATTCAGTATGTACCTCTTTTGCTTCTATGCCTTTTTCAGTTAAATACCTGCTGAAAACTGACTGGAAGCCATGGGTGACATAGACACATTCAGCCTCAGTGGCTTTACAGGTATCAATTAATCCCTGCCAGTCTGCATGGTCACTCAACACAAAACCTGCATCCGCATTCTTACGCCTGACATTACCCCGCACCTGCATCCAGCCACTGCAAATACCAATTTCATAAGGCAAAAACCTTTTCAGCCAGGGAGATCCTTCGGCACTTGATGGAGCAATTATTACTGATCCTTTCAATTCTTCTTTAGACGATGCCTGGTCTATACGCCTCACCAGGGGCAGCTTCCAACCGGCATTCACCAAAGCCATATGGATGTTGTAAACAGCTCCGTGAGCAAATATCCTGTCTGTGACTTCTGCAATAGGCAGCAGGAGCCTTTGTGCCTTTCCCAGGCTATAAGCAATCAGGATAGAAGTTTTTCCAATCGCCTGGTTCTTTCGTATCCATTGTTGGATATTTGAATAGATTTCCTTTTGCGGCTTCCAGTTATAGATGGGGAGACCGAAGGTAGATTCTGTTATAAAAGTGTGGCATTTCACTGGTTCAAACTGCCCGCTTAATCCATCATTTTCGAGTTTATAATCACCACTCACCACCCAGTTTTCTCCCTCATATTCCACCCTTACCTGTGAGGACCCTATTATATGACCTGCAGGGAATAAAGTAACTCTTACTCCATTGATGTAAATTGTTTCATTCCACCCGATCCCCTGGTAATTATTAGCCCCTAAGCGTTGTTGTAAAATTGGCTTTGTATCATGGTGGCATAAATAGTAACGGCTTCCCCACCGCGCATGATCACTGTGTGCATGAGTGATGACTGCTTTGTCAACAGGTCGCCATGGATCAATGTAAAAGTCCCCGGCACGACAATACAAACCTTTATCTGTAAACTCAATTAAGGGCATCCATTAAAGTTAATGATCCACAATCTATAATCAGACCAAAGGAGCTCTGCCTAAAGAGAGTAAACTGTACGTATGCTTCCGTTTACTTTTATGAAGTATAAATGCTTATTTTCAAAGTAGTCCAGTTGCATGGTCTTCTTATTCTTAAACACCGGTTGTATGTCGAATAAGGTAAATACATAATTGCCCTTACGAGTCAGATTGGAAGAAACATCTTTTTTTGTGTCAAGCAGTAAGAGAGCAAATCTTAGCATCGTTTCATATCCCCTGTAAAACATATCACCGGGACGGTTATTCACAGCCGAATAATATTCATCTGTCAACCTGGTTTGCAATGCACTGGCATTATTGAAATAAAAGGGCGTACTATAGATGATATCGAGGTTAGATAGAGATTTACTGAAGTTCATAGTCTCCCAGGTAGGCATGCCTATGAGGGTAATGGGATAATTACGAGTAGCTGAGGCAAGCGTTTGAGCCAGCCGCATACCGAATGATTCATCCAGGCTCCCCGCAATACATATATTTCTCCTGGTGCTATCCAGGTGAGAAAGTACAGATTGCACTGTAAAAGCATTGCCGACATCCACATAGTTAATTATGGCTGGCATTCCGGGCGTAGAACGTGTGGCGTCAACAAAGAAGTTTTTAACCATATCTTCCTGTGCACCTGCTTTCCGGAATACTATAATATGATCATTAACAAAGTTCTTTACCAATAGTTTGTAAATCCCTTCAATATGCGACTGTAAGGAAGAGTTTAATACAACGAAATAGGGATTATTGGTCACCCCCGCATCATTTGGTAAGGTGGCTGAAATGAAAGGAATCTTTTTTGCCTGCGCTGCCTGCGCCAGGATTTTTGTTTCCTGCAGGTTGGATGGGGAGATGATCATTTCTACATTCGACATCTCCGGTCGCCTCAGCTGGTCTGCTATGGTCCTGTATTTTGACCTTGAATCATAGACATATACATCGAGAGGTGCACCCTTCTTCTGTAAAGAATCAAGGGCCATCTGCGCACCCATATAAAAATCTAATCCGGGAGTAATGTACCTGGGAAAGCTTCTACCTGGTACAAAGTTGCCTGTGGCATCAAATGCTGAATCTAAATACAAAGGGGTAAACAGGGCGATCTTATGTCGTTGTACCTGTTGGGCAACAGCCTGCTGGTACAACCCGCATATTAGTAACAGGAGAATAAAGACGTGTTTTCTGATCATATTCATGTGGTACATTAAATGCTAGAGATCATTCCCATTCTATTGTAGCGGGAGGCTTACTGCTGATATCATAAACTACCCTGTTGATACCCCGCACAGAATTAATGATCTCATTAGAAACATTAGCTAAAAAATCGTATGGTAAGTGGGCCCAATCTGCTGTCATTCCATCTACACTTGTTACGGCTCTGAGAGCAACGGTAAATTCATAGGTTCTTTCATCACCCATTACCCCTACACTCTTGACCGGTAATAAGATAGCTCCTGCCTGCCAAACCGTTGCATAAAGTTTATGTTCCTTAAGAGCTTTAACGTATAGATCATCGGCTTCCTGCAGCAATTTTACCTTTTCCTCAGTCACTTCTCCCAATATCCTGATTGCCAGCCCCGGACCCGGGAATGGATGCCTTGCTATCATCTCCTGGGGTATTCCGAGTTCCAGTCCAACTTTCCTTACTTCGTCCTTGAATAAAGAGCGTAGCGGTTCCACAAGGTCAAGGTGCATCTTTTTGGGTAAGCCACCCACGTTATGGTGGGACTTTATGGTAACAGAAGGGCCATGTACAGACACGCTCTCGATAACATCGGGATAGATGGTCCCCTGCCCAAGGAAAGAAACTCCTTTTATCCTTTTTGCTTCTTCCTGGAATACATTAATAAACAGTTTACCAATGATCTTTCTCTTCTTCTCAGGATCGGCGTGGCCTTTTAGTTTTTTATAAAACTTGTCGCTTGCTTCAATACCCTTTACATTTAGATCGAGCTGTTTGTAGGTCTTCAACACAGCCTGGAATTCATCTTTTCTCAATACCCCGTTATCAACAAAAATCCCATACAGGTTCTTCCCAATAGCACGGCTAATCAAAGTGGCAGCTACTGTGGAATCAACACCCCCACTTAAAGCCATAATAACCTTCTTGTTCCCGATCTTTTCTTTCAAAGCGGCAACCGTATCGGTAATAAAATGAGCAGGGGTCCAGTCGCGGCTGCACCCGCAGATATTTACAAGAAAGTTCTGGAGGATCTTTTTTCCTTCAATGGAATGGTACACTTCGGGATGGAATTGTAAACCATACAAAGGCTTTATTGATCCATCTCCCTTATGCCTGAATGCCGCAACGGGGATACTGTCGGTTGTTGCTAATAATTCAAAATGTTCCGGTAATTGCAGGATGGAATCACCATGGCTCATCCAAACTTGTGAAGCCGGTATAACGTCTTTAAACAACAGGTCTTCTTTCTGCAGGTGAAGCACCGCACGGCCATATTCTCTTTTATTACTTTTTTCCACACTTCCACCAAACTCCCTGGCTGTCAACTGGGCCCCATAGCATATCCCAAGCACAGGAGCATTATGCACGAAGGCATTTACACCAACAGAAGGCGCTCCTTTGTCATTCACTGAAAATGGCGATCCTGATAATATTACCCCTTTAATCGAAGAATCAAATTCAAATTTTTTTGAAAAAGGAATGATCTCACAATACACGTTTGCTTCCCTTACCGCACGCGCTATCAATTGTGTGTACTGCGAGCCAAAGTCAAGGATCAATATCTTTTCTGTCATGAGGCTGTGAAGGTAAGGAGGAGATAAACAAGGAACAAAGTAAAGGGAGAACCGGGTGGTTTTTAACTATTGCGATGTCATCGGCCTGGATGACTTTTAATTAATTATTTATGTTTTCATCCCCCTTGCCCGGGACTTCCATAGAGTGCATATGGAGCGAGCACGGAATTGCCACGGAATTAGCACGGAATTAGCACGGAATTACCACGGAATTAATTCCGTGGTAATTCCGTGCTAATTCCGTGACAATAGCGTGCTAATAGCGTGAGAGGGCTTTAGGAGACCAATAGGTCTTCTGATCCAAGGTAACCTTTAGATCATCATTCATTAATAGGATGATATTACTTACGGGTAAATGGTTTTTACAATCAACCAGGGGGTATAAAGAATTTAATTGATGTATTCAACCGCTTATACGGTTAATGAAATTGTTGAAGTGCACTTCAATTTCACTGTAACAACATAGCCTAAACGAGAATAAATCTTTTAAAATACCCACCTGATATGAATTTATTCTCCCTTATTTTGCACCCATGATTGCTTTTTTAAAAGGCAGCTTTGTCCGCAAGACTCCCTCTTATGTACATGTAGATGTTGGTGGTGTTGGATACGAAGTACAAATCAGTTTAAATACGTACACTAAGATCCAGGACCTTGAACAAGGAACATTACAGACATACCTCATTGTAAGAGAGGATGCACATTTGCTTTTTGGATTCTTCGACGCTGCAGAAAAGGAAATGTTTTCTCATCTCATAGCCATATCCGGTATAGGTGCCAATACGGCCAGGGTAATGCTTTCGTATATGCGGCCGGATGAAGTGAGCCGTGCTATCATAAATGGCAATGCTAAGGCTCTTGAAGCTATTAAAGGCATCGGCAGAAAAACGGCAGAAAGAATTATTGTCGAACTACGTGATAAATTAAGTAAGCAACCGGTGGAAATGGATGTAAATATTTCAACAGGTAAAGGCAATACTTTAAGGCAGGATGCGTTAGATGCTCTTATAGCATTAGGAATTAACAGGCAGGCGGCCGACCAGGCAGTGAAGAAAGCAATAGAGCAAGACCCGTCGGCAACTGTTGAGACCTTGATCAAAAAGTCCCTGCAAACCCTTTGAAACTGCATTGAGTAACCAATTGTGAGGAAAAGACTTGGCTAAGATATCTACCCATACACTATGTACGCTGGTGGCTACCATCATACTATCTGCTACATTGCTACCGGCATTCGCCCGCTATTCACCTAATCAACAGACTCCCGATACCTTAAGGTATCCTTTGAGTGAAAGAAGAGGAGATCCCTTCTCAAATCCCAACCGGAATCCCTTTGACCTGTCGGATACTTCATTCGTCAAAAGGTCAGTGGAATATGATGCTAAAACAAAACAGTACTACATAATTGAGAAAGTAGGGAATACGTATTATCGCACACCTACTGCTCTTACCATGAAAGAATTCCTTGCCATCCAGGGCAAGAGAGATGAGAATGAATACTTCCGCCAGAGGGCTAACCTGCTTTCTAACCTCAACAGGAGGAATTTTAAGCCCCGTTATGGATTCGAAAAGAGTTGGGTAAACCGTATTACAGGTAACGGTAAGGTGGAGATAAAACCAACAGGTTATGTGGATATTATGGCAGGATACCAGGGCCAGAATGTCAAAAATCCAACACTTCCTGAAAGAGCAAGGAAAACCGGAGGTTTTGACTTTAATGAGAACGCCCAATTGCAGGTTGATGCCAATATCGGGGATAAAATCAAGCTGCCCATCAACTATAACACGCTGGCGAACTTTGAGTTCGAGAACCAGTTAAAACTTGATTACCAGGGTAAGGAAGATGAGATACTCAAGAGTTTCCAGGCGGGTAATGTTAGTTTTTCATCTAAAGGAAGCCTGATCCCGGGAGCTCAATCACTGTTTGGTATTAAGAGCCAGCTACAGTTCGGGAAGCTTTTTGTAACCGGCGTTTTAGCCAACCAAAGGTCCCAAAGGCAATCTTTAGGAATGCAGGGGGGATCGGCTACACAAAGTTTCATCGTTCGTGCCGACGAATATGAAGAGAACCGGCACTTCCTGATGGCTCAATACTTCCGCAATCATTATAATGCTGCAATGCATGATCTGCCGGTAGTAAGGTCTAATGTGCAGATCCTCAGGGTGGAAGTATGGGTTACCAACCGCACAGGTGCAACGACAGAAACGAGGGATGTTGTTGGATTCATGGACCTGGGTGAGAACAGGCCTTATAATCCTTTGTGGGTGGGTACAGGAGAGGAACTGCCGCGCAATGATGCTAATACTCTGTATCAAACTTTGAAGAGTAACCCTGGCACGAGAAACTCTTCACAGGTTCAAAGCCAGCTTACCGGTTTGGGATTGGCTCCGGTACAGGATTTCGAAAAGACCTTTGCCAGGAAGTTGCA
>JBLNAY010000184.1:0-11351 GCA_050259715.1 Candidatus Dadabacteria bacterium | reverse complement strand
ATATACTAGCCTGGACGAACTTACCAGGCAATTATACATCGATAAAGAGAATAGTTTAAAAGTTTTATAATCAGGCAGCAATCATCTTTACAATCATTTCTTTTAAAAGCTCTGAATCTTCGGTACCGGCATCATCTATTCCTATATTCTTAAGGTTATATTTATGCAGCAGCAAGAGAATTTTTTCAATCTCCTGCGGATGAAAACGGCCTGCTGCCTGCACATAGTCTTTCACAAAAAAAGAGTTCACACCTATAGCTTGTGCTACAGATTTGTCATCCCTGGAATGAACAGAATACACCATCTGCACTTTGCTGAAAAAATTATATAGAGAAGGAAAGATCAGTTGCAGGGGAGCTGCTTTTGGGTTTGCACCAAAATACTGAACAATCCTTATGGCTTTATAAAGATCTTTTTGGGCAATGGCATGTTGTAATTCAAAAACATTGAAATCTTTGCTTACTCCAATATACAGTTCAATATCATCTTCGGTAATATTCTTTCGATCACCAAGATTAAGTGAAAGTTTATCCACCTCGTTACTCAACCTGCTAAGGTCATTGCCGATGTGATCAATCAATAGAAACAATGCTTTTTTATTAATCGTTAAGCCTTTTGAGCTGACCAGATCACTAATCCATTCCGGCAGCTGATTTTCGTAGATCTTTTTAGTAGTGTATAAAACGGCTTTCTCTTTTAACAATTTTGCAAGCTTTGTACGTCCATCCACCTTCTTATCCTTATAGGCAACGAAAAACAGAGTAGATATCAAGGGTTTTTCAATGTAAGACTCCAGCTTATCAAGGTCTTTCATTGTTTGAGCCTCTTTAAGTATCACTACCTGTTTATCGGAAAACATCGGATATCGACGGCAACTGTTCACAACATCTGCCCATGACGTATCACGGCCATAGAAAACTGTTAAATTGAACCCTGCTTCACTTTCTGATAAAATCTTTTGTTCTGCAAAGTGTATCACCTGGTCAATAAAGTATTCTTCTTCTCCTTCTAACCAATAAACCGGCTTAAAACGGCCTTTTGTTATATCGCTAATTATTTGCTCTGGGGTCATGTTGAAACACTTTTTCTGGCACGGCTTTTGGGTAACTGCGCTCGAAGTCAAAAATAAACCAGGCAAACCATTTAAACTTAAATTTCCTAATCTGAAAAAACCTTGACGATGACAAATACAAATTATCCTTCCGGTTCTGAATCACAAAAGACAACAGTAAGAAGTACAGCAGGTTCCAACACAACTAAGAACATTGTAATTGGTGTTTTGGCTGCTATTCTATTAGGTACATGGGGCTATTTTCTTTATGATAAGAATAAGACCTCTGAGCAAATCCAGGTAAAAAGCGTTGAAGCTACTCATGCTACTTCAGCAAAAGATTCCATTCAGTCAGCTTACAACGAAGCTTTAACAAGATTGGATTCATTGACTGGAAGCAACAACAATTTACAAGGTCAACTTACCGACAAACAAAGTGAAATTGTAAAGTTGAAACAAGAGATTAACAAGATCATTAACAACAAGAATGCTACTGCCGCTGATTTAAGGAGAGCAAGAAATCTTATCTCTGAATTAAATGGTAAGATTGCTAACCTTGAAGCAGAAGTGGCAAGGCTAACCGGTGAAAACCAACAATTGGCCGCAACTAATACCGTATTACACCAGGAGAAGGAAGTACTGACTACTAATCTTCAGCAAACCACTGCTGAAAAAGAGCAACTGTCTAAGACTGTTGATGTAGGTTCTACTTTCTCTGCATCCAACATCGATGTTAAAGGTGTTAATGAAAGACACAACGGAAAAGAAAAAGAAACCACTACAGCAAAAAGAGTAGATAAGCTTTTGGTTAGTTTTGACATTCAAAATCGCATTGCGCAATCTGGCCCTGCTGATCTGTATGTTATTGTAACAGCACCAAACGGACAGGTTATTTCTGATCCATCAATGGGTTCTTCAACTCTAACCACCCGCACAGATGGTGACAAGCAATTTACTTCTAAAGTAACTGTAGAATACGAGCAAGGTACACGTAAAGCCGTTCAGATTCCTTTACGCCAGGATCATTTCCAAACTGGTGATTACAGGGTTGAAGTTTATCAAAACGGTTTCAAAATAGCTGAAGGTGTTCGTTCGCTTAAAAAAGGCGGCCTGTTTAGCTAATCTCCTTTGAAAAACATCCAAAAAGCTGTCCCCTGGGGCAGCTTTTCTTTTTTCTATATAGCTGTTAGATCTTTTTTTATTACTAACTATATTTCTTATTTGATCCCAAGCCTACGTACCTCTTTGACACACAATTGAAACACTGTTCACACACAATTGACACGCAGTTGAGACACTGTTAACAGCGTCTTAACTGCGTGTAAACAGTGTCTCAACAGTATCTCAACTGCGTCTCAGTTCTCAATTCTTCATATACATGACAAATAGTAATTGTATTTGTCATGCACCATTATTTCGCCAGACAATGGAGTTATCAATTAAATCCTGTATTACCGATTCAAATAAAAAAAGCCGCTATTTCAAGCGGCTTTATTACAAAATGTCAGAAGGTTAAAAAGCATTATAGGAATAACTGATATAGTAAATTCCTCCTACTCGTGGGTTTCCAAATGCACTCCTGTAATAATCATTAAACAGGTTAGACGCACCTAATTTAAACATGCTCTTACTATTAGGAATCTTATAATTTACCTGGGCATCTACCGTACTGAAAGCAGGTATTTCTCCTGATCCGAAAGTACCTTCCCAATACACTTTATCCTGCCATCTCCATTGCGCATTAAATCCTAATCCTTTGTAAATATTATTGTTTGTCAGCCCTATATTGGCCCTCAACTTGGGGGTATTAAAGAAGGTAACAAAGCCAGCCGGTACATCCTGCAACTGGTCAGAAGAAATGTTACCGCTGATCTCATAACCTTTTCCGGCCTGGTAATCCGCGCTCATACCCCATCCAATGCCAGTGACGTCTGTAGTCGAATTCACGACAAAGGAAATGTTATTAGTGGTAAAAGGACTTGCCAGGTCAACCGGAGCTTTTTGAGGCACCCCACTGGTTCCTCTTCCTACCGCTACCCTGCCAATAAAATCCTTATAAATACTGTAATATCCGTAAGCATCAACCAGTAATTTAGAAGTTAATAAGCCTCTATAACCTAATTCATAAGAATTGGTTCTCTCAGGATTAATGGATTTGAACTTTGCCTGCTGTAGCAGTGCTGGATTAGGCGTTCCTAATGCTATAGAATTCCTGTAAGCCACAACACTCTCTGATGTATAAGCAGGGTTGGTATTGAATTGGAAAAACGTTTCAAATTCAGGCAATCCACCGATCAACCTGTTGGCACCTCCGGTTAAAAGATTAATATACTGATCCTGGTTAGAGGGGAATCGGTATGCTGTCTGGAATGACATCCGGATATTATTATTGGGAGCGACTCTTACCAGTGCTGTTGCTCTTGGAGTAAGCCTTCCATCAAAGTTTTCGTTCTTGTCATAACGGGCAGAAGCCGTCAATCTCAGGGCATCACTAAAAAACCCTTTCTGAACCTGTGCATATACTCCCGCTTCATTGATGTTTATTGGACCACGGCTTGGGGTATCAACAAAGATGGTTCCATGTGAATTCAGGTGGAATAACCTGTAGCTGGCACCTACCAATATATCAGCAACTTTTATGATGTCTTTAAAATTATATTGTCCTTCAGCCTGGTAAAGATTGGTCTTATCGTCAAACATAGCTCCTCCCTGGTTAATGCTGGTATGAACCGCATTGTCAAAGGCCGTCTTGAAAGCATCAGAACCCGGTAATGCCCTTCCTGCATCTGCTGCCGCTCTTGCATTGGCATGTGCCAACGCGTCCGGGGCTCCCTGCAGGCGTGCTGCAGCATAGGTAGCACTATATTGTCCAAACCAGGTAGCATTAGGTTTCCATGCATTATTAATAAATAAAGCTGCTGTTGTAGCTGTATATGAATCACCGGAATTCTCCTGCGTGGTATAGCCTCTTAAGAACCAGTTTGAAGCACGTAATTCAGCCTTGTACTGACCCATTTTCAGGTTCTTCAAAGCATATCGATCTGCACCCGTATAAATAGTGGTACCTATTCCCATATTACCCATCAATGAAGCTTCAATATCACTGGTCAGTTTGTAATGTAGCGCACCTGTAAGCCTTACATTGTATGCACCGTAATCAACAAGGTCTTTTTCATTGTAACCTGTTCTACTTACCAGTTGTCCTCCATAATATCCCTTCCCAAGACCATTGGCCATCAGGTACAGAGGAAGTGTCTGTTGATTAGCAGCCCAGGTTGGACTCATGTAAGCACCAACTATTTCAGCTTGGGTGGGTGCTCGACCCAGTTGAGCAGCTAGCCCCTGAATCACTGTATTCAAAGTTGGATTAGACGGTCCAAAAATGCCTGCCTGGGCTATGTAAGCCATCGAAGCACTGGCCTCATCACCGAACACATTCACACCGTCGTAATTAGGGTCTGAAGTACGATTACCGGATTTAATGGAACTAAATACATTATTCCTTAAAAGATTGGTTGTATCATTTGCCCGCCAGTCTTCAGCCTTAATCAATTGGCCGGAAAGTTTGAATGCGAACTTCTCACCAATAACTTTAGCCCATCTCATGGCAACATCATAATAAGGTGCTGCTTTGCCCCTTTCTGAATTCAGGTGATTAATGCCCTGCTTTACTTCAAAGCTCAAACCCTGGTATTTAAATGGGTTCTTGCTGTTTATCAATAATGTTCCGTTCATACCACCGGATCCATATAAAGCTGAAGAGGCACCTTGCAATAATTCTACATTATCGACATCCAATTCTGTTGGCCCGACAATGCTACCAACAGCGAAGTTCAGACCGGGAGCCTGGTTATCCATACCATCAATCAGTTGATTAAACCTTAGATTGCCGCTACCATTAAATCCGCGGGTGCTCACTGTTTTAAAGGTGAGGCTCGAGGTAGTAAGGTCTACACCCTTAAGGTTTTTTACCAGGTCGTAATAGTCTGGCACTGCAGCAGCACTGATAGCTGCAGTATTTATCCTTTCTATGGAAACGGGTGATTCCAGTATTCTTTGGGGTGTTCGTGTAGCAGCGACCACCACTTCCTGTCCGAAGCGGTTTGCTGATGTCATAGTTATATTTACCGGCGAACTTGCATCGGTGATGGTCAGTTCCTCTGTCTCATAACCAATTGAACTGAAAACCAGCGTAACCGGCAATTTAGGTACCGTTATCTTGAAATTTCCATTAGGATCGGTGTAAACCCCCTGGGTAGTACCTTTTAAAACAACTGAAGCAGAAGGAATTCCTTCCTGGAGATAAGTTTTCCCTTTTACATTCCCGGTGATAGTAACACCTTGTGCATGTGCTGAGTTGATGAAATAGAATAGCCCCGCAAGCAAAGCTGCGGTTAAGCGCAACCGTTTTCTCATATTTGAATTTTGATGTTTTGGATGTTCACAAGATTATCGAAAAACCTTCCACACTATCCGAATCTTCCCGAAATATAATGAATGGATATGTGAGTCTGAAATTTTATTTAAGCATTCTCAGGAAAAATCTTTTCACCTTTGCTGAGATTCTAATCGGAAAACCATACATAAAGTACTTTCAACTTATGAGTCAATATCATTTTCCCGGTCAAATTGATTTTTATAAAGGCAAGGTTCGGGACGTTTATACATTAGAAAAAGATCTCCTCGTGATGATCGCTTCCGATCGTATTTCAGCCTTCGATGTTATACTTCCCAGGCCAATTCCATACAAAGGACAAATACTGAACAGTATTGCCGCCTTTTTTCTTGAATCTACCAGGGATATATGTCCAAACTGGCTGATAGAAAGCCCGGTACCAAATGCTTCCATTGGTTATAAATGCCAGCCTTTCAAAGTAGAGGTTGTGGTACGTGGTAATCTTTGCGGACACGCATGGCGAACCTATTATAATGGAGGTAGAGTATTGTGTGGCGCCCTCATGCCGGATGGAATGAAGGAAAATGACCTCTTCCCCACTCCTCTCATCACTCCATCAACCAAGGCTAGTGAAGGACATGATGAAGACATCTCAGAACAGGAGATCATTCAACAAGGATTAGCCTCTGCAAAAGAGTGGGAGCAAATCAGGGCTTATGCCCTTGGGTTATTCGAAAGAGGTAAACAGATGGCATTGAAGCAGGGGCTTATACTGGCCGATACCAAATACGAGTTTGGTTTAAAGAATGACACGATATACCTTATGGATGAAATTCATACTCCTGATTCCTCCCGTTACTTTTATGCAGATGGATTTGATGAACGCCAGGAGAAAGGCGAAAAGCAGCAGCAGTTAAGTAAAGAGTTCGTTCGCGAATGGCTGATCCAGAATGAATTCATGGGCAAGGAAGGTCAATCGGTTCCGGAAATGACAGATGAATGGGTAGAGATCATCTCCAATCGTTATATAGAATTATACGAGAGGGTGACAGGTTCAAAGTTTGAACCTATGCACCTCTCTGAAGAAGATATATATAATGGCATCTGTGCAGCCCTGGTGAAATACGATCTATATCACCATCATTAGAAGATATACTTCAGGCTAATACCACCGTAGTAATTTGACTTTAGAGGTGCTGGCAGGTATGCGTCAGGCAATTGGTTCACGAAGACCATATTGTAGTACTGTGCACCTGTGATGTTGTTCACTCCAAAGAAAGCATCTGCATTGAAGTGCTCTCCAACAGCCCTGCGTATTCCCAGCTTAGCATTTAATAAATTATAACTATCACTTTTATACACACCATCAGATGTTATCGGCACAGGATCTTTATACGTATACACCGCATTACCATAGAATCCATAAGCAGCCAATAAATCAAACCCAATGTTAGCCATAATCGGTGCTATCCCTCCAACTGCCTTTCCACTAAAATCATTTTCAATTATGCCTGTACGTGATGCATTCAGAACCTGGAATTTAAAATCATGGTACCTGAAGTGCGAGTAAGTTAGATTAGCAAAAGGACGTAATAATCTTACAAAACCTGTTGCAGATTCTACAGCAGTATATTTAACCAATGCTTCTACACCCTGGTTTTCCTGTTTACCGCCATTAGCAACATAAGAATAAGCCGTTGTTGTGGAATTAAGGGGTACTGCCACAGCAGTCATCTTGTTAGTAAATAAGGCATCAAACACAGCAAGTTGGTAACTGATCCTGTCGTTAAATAAAGATCCTTTGGAACCTATTTCATATTGTGTTCCTGTCTCAGGTTTTAAACCCGTGTTTAATTGTCCTGTCGTGGGGATAAAGAAATAAGAGCTTACTGGTGCCTTATATCCCTTGCTGTAAGAGGCATAAAGTGATACAGCTTTCTTAAATACTTTATTGATTGCCAGGTGTGGTGATATCATCCCGGAATATTTCTGTGAATACCGCGTTGGGTTGGTACTATTAGCAACATAGAACCGGTCATTCAGTTCTATTTTCATCGTACTGTTTCCCACTCCTGCAGTCAGAGAGAGATCATTGGGAAGAGACAATGTCCATTCTGTAAACACTGACGTGGTACCGCTGAAAGTTTGCTGGTTACTTTTCATCGCTCCGATTATCCAGTACGCGGATGGATTCGCAGGATTAGCTACCATGTTATAACCGATGGTTTGTGCATACTGAGATTGCGTTTCTATGCCTGTTATACCACTAATGTTTGTGTTATCTCTCAAAGGGAAACGACTGCTCACCACTGAACGAAATCCAAAGTTTACCGGATATTTATCTGTCCATCCGCCCGCAGAACTAACATTGTTACTGACTCCAGAGCCAAACACTGTAGTGGTATTTGAAAGATAATTGTTCAGATTATATGTATGTGTGAAGCCTCCCCTGAATGATATCACCTGGGTATGCGCATTCCGCTTAATGTATTCCGGATTACCAGAATAATCCCTTGCCATGTATTGGCTGATAGTCAATTCACCGCCTCTCTCATCATAGCTGTTGGAATATCCAAAATAACCATTGACGCTTTGCTTTTCATTCACCTGGAAATTGCCTGCAACATTCACAAACCGTTTTGTTGATGCAGTATGGCTCATATACCCGGAACACTGCTGGTATCCGTAGTTGGCCAATAAAGAAGATTTCTCTTTGCTCATAGCAAGCTCAGTAGTAAACCTTCTTAGACCATAACTACCTACCAATATGTTCTGGCCTAATGAAGTTCTACCTCTTTCCGCATGGATGGTATTCAGGTTCAATACTCCCGCAATAGCAAGACCATATAGAGTTCCTGATGGGCCTTTCTCCACCTCCACATTACCAATAGAAGCAAAGTCAATATCATCAAGCACCGTAATACCCTCAGCATCTGTAAGGGGTATACCATCCAGGTACACTTTAGTTCCCTGTATATCGAAATTGCTGCTGATCCCATTGGTACCTCTTACTCCATTACCATATCCCCTGATGTTGATTTGTTGTCCTCCGGCAACTGTTCTTCTTTGCATGGTAGCTCCCGGCACACTGGTATTTATGGCATCATCCATAAACAAGCCGGTACCCCTGTTTAATTCTATGGAGCTCAATTTAGTAATTGATACCGGTTGATAAAGAAGTGTCTTATTCGGATTGGAGGTAGCAGTAATCTCTATCTCCTTAAGGTTCTGGTTTAAAGGATTTAAAGCGATCAATAAAGGCTCCTTACAATTTTTTACCAGTACTTCCGCCGCTTCATACCCAGTGTATGATATTAAAAACCTGTTTGTGCGTGAACAGTCAATGTAGAAAACACCTTCACTGTTGGAAGTCTCCTGGCTTTTGCCCCCAACGCTTACCGTTGCACCCGGCAATGGTTTTTGAGTATTTGCATCTGTAACTACTACTTTCAACCGGACCTGTGCCAAAAGCAGGTGGTTGCATAAGAGCAGTATGATAAAAAGAAAAATACTTCTCATCTCTTTAATAAGATTTAATGAATAATTATTATGATCTTCCAGTTAAACACAAATCCTGGGAGGAGGAAGTATTATATCAGCAGTCATCAATAATAACCCAGGGCTGAAATAAGGGTATTCACCTGAGCAGACAGCATTGTTTGGGATAGAATAAATGTAATTAGCGATAATGCAAGGTGTTGTAAGTAATCTTAATAAACTAATAGTGGAGTTTTGATCCTTTCCATCATGTTGAGTAAGTTGAATGTAGTTGTCAATCAGCTCACTTTCCCTTTCATCTGCAATACAGAAAATTATAGTTTTACTTCCATTGGTTTGCTTATGCACAATATCATACATCTTTCCATTCCATCTAAACTCATGATCGTTAACCCACTGTATTTCTTTATTTCGTCGGGTATTTTCCACCACAATAGTTTTGATGTCTTTATGGGTACCCTTGTGTAACAACTGTTCTATATCACATTTGGCTTCCCATCTCTCCAAAAGAAATAGCAGGTGATAGCCTGCTATACTTATGAATAGAATTAAAATTGTTACTATGGATATAATCTTATTCAATGCTGCTAAGATACGCTGCAGCAAAGATCAATTTACCGGGTTCTGAAAACCTACTATTTTCGGCCTGAGTCTCGCCCTGGATTTATTAAAAATGTTCCTTCCCTTGTCAATCCCTTTCCTTAGCTGTTTTTGTTGTTCAATGGGTAGGTGAATAAAATCCAGGCAATCCTGGCTGCAGCATCCTTCATACTTCTGTTTACAATTCTCACATTGGATAAAAAGCAGGTGACAAGCTTCGTTAGCACAATTAACGTGTGTATCAGCGGGCTTCCCACATTGATGACACCTAGCGATCACCTCTTCGGTAATCCTTTCCCCTAAACGGTTATCAAAAACAAAGTTCTTCCCGTGGAATTTTGAAGGGAGTTCGTGCGCTTTTACTTTATTGGCATAATTGATAATACCTCCCTCCAGGTGAAATACTTTATTAAACCCACGGTGTAACATGTAGGCGCTGGCTTTTTCACAACGTATGCCACCAGTGCAATACATAATGATATTCTTATCCCTGGCGTCTTTTAACATGCCGGCAGCCATAGGCAGTTGTTCCCGGAAAGTATCAGAAGGAATTTCGATAGCTCTCTCGAAATGACCAACTTCATACTCGTAATGATTTCTCATATCCACGACTATGGTGTTTGGATCATCAGTAAGTTTATTAAACTCTTCAGGGCTTACATATTTGCCTTTGTTACTCATATTAAAAGATGGATCTTCAATGCCATCAGCTACGATCTTTTCACGCACCTTCACCTTAAGTACCCAAAAAGATTTTCCATCATCATCTACAGCTATATTCAGCCGTACTCCATTTAATGATTCAATGGAATACAGGTAAGCTTTCATTTGATCAAAGAGAGAGGCAGGCACGCTGGCCTGTGCATTAATGCCTTCATGAGCCACGTAAATGCGTCCAAAGACTTTTAAGTTCTTCAGGTTCCTGTATAACTCATCCCTAAACGCCTGCGGATCAGCAATGGGAAAATAGTGGTAAAAGGAGATGGTAGTGCGGGGTTCCGTCTCCTGGTATAATAGTTCTTTTAGTTCCTTTTGGGAAATACGATTGTGTAATACTGCCATGAATAAAGAAATTTTAAGGACACATGCCGGGTGAACAAAATTTCTTTCCCTTAAAGGGGAATGGACAAAGATATAATTGCCTGTTTCAATAAATTGTGAAATATCCTAGATAGCTCCAAGCAGGATTAGTATCAACGCCAGTACTGCTAAAATTAATGCCAGTAAGGGATTGATCAATACTACGGCAAGGAGCACAACAGCTAAAAGGATATAAAGAAGTGTGCGATTTGAAATTGATGCCGGGTTACGAAAGAAGCTCGTTATTTTCATTTTAATAGTATCCCACACCAGTTTCCTTTTCAACTTACGTAAGGCTTTTTTACTTTGATGAGCAGCAAAGGCTGACAACAGAACCAAAGTCATTAAAGCCTCAGGATAATGATTGGTAAGTGAGTTTGTGTTTTCCGGTTTACTCACCGGATGAAGTGTAGAGCTAAATGCCATGTTGTATAGTTTACAATGGTTAATGAATAGGTGTAGCAAATTTAATGAGGTTATCGAATAGTTGAATAAAATTATCAGGTTATCCGTTAAGTTTCTCCAGGCCTTACCTCATATTATTCGTTTAACCACACACGTTAATTATTCAATTGAACTATTCACTTAATAAACCCGATCTATGGTTACCACTTCAGCAGCAGGCGCAGTGAGCCACCGCTCATGCCTGCAAAACCTCCAACAATAGCTCCTACCAACGCTGTAACGACAATTAATGCCAACGAAGATCCTCCTAATGGAAACAAC
>JBLNAY010000183.1:0-4649 GCA_050259715.1 Candidatus Dadabacteria bacterium | reverse complement strand
TACAATAATAGATGACCAGTTACCGACGATTGTGGCTCCTGCCAATAAGAATGTAACTACCGATGCGGGGAAGTGCTATGCTACCGTAGATATTGGTACAGCGACAGCTACAGATAACTGTTCTTATGTAGTGAGCAATACAGCACCTGCAAACCGACAGTTTACAGTAGGCGCTCACACAGTCACCTGGACTGTTGTGGATGCGGGTAATAATACTGTAACCACAACGCAAACCATTACAGTTACAGATAATGAGAAGCCGGCCGTATATACAAAGAATATTTCAAAACAACTCAGTGGAATTAATGGTTTAGTAACTATTATCCCGGGAGAAGTGAATAACGGTTCTACTGATAACTGTGGAGTTTTTACCATGACTGTAACACCAAATACATTTAACTGCACACATCTTGGGGCGAATACAGTCACTCTTGTGGTAGAAGATGTTCATGGTAATATCAATACTGCGACTGCTATAGTAACTGTTACAGCTATGCAGACAACAACTACTGTTTCAGTAATACCATCAGCCCAGCAGTATAGTGATCCTGTGACATTTACAGCTACACTACAACCGGGAACTGTGCCGGGTGGTTGCACGCCTGCTAAAACAGTGACCTTCAAAGTTGCTAACCAGGTAATGGGAACTGTATCGCTATCAGTAAATTCATCTACTGGAAATCTCGAAGGAACACTGACAAAAGCTCTTTATGAGATTCCAAATTCCAGTGAGTTATCTCCGGGCGATAAAATAGTAACGGCGGTATTTAATGGGACTGGGGCCGCCTTCATTGTAAACAGTGCTACAACCTCTTTGACGATTACTAAAGAAGATGCAAGAGTAACCTATACAGGTAGCCTGTTTGCTTCTACTTCTGCTATAACGTCCGGACAGGCTGTAGTTACATTGGCGGCAACTATAGAGGATATTACAGCTACTTCCGACGCTGCAGGTGATACACATGCAGGAAACATCCTTAAGGCTAGGATTAAGTTTATCAATGCTGATAATGGAACAGACATCAGTGGCTGGTTAATACCCGGGCTCATTGATCCTTTAGATAGTACAATAGGAACAGTAACCTTCAACTGGAATGCAAATATTGGCACAGCTAATTCAATCAGTTATACTGTTGGATTAGTGGTCGGTGGTTATTATCAGCGCAATAGTCCGGAAGATGAAACAGTTGTTACGATCTCCAAGCCTTTACCTGATTTTGTTACAGGAGGTGGATACCTGCTGCTGCAATCTTCAACGGGTTATAAAGCCGGGGATGTTGGTAGTAAGAACAACTTTGGTTTTAATGTGAAGTATAACAAGAGTGTCAGGAACCTCCAGGGCAGCATCAATACCATAATCAGGCGAACAGAGGAAGATGGTGTTCATGTATACCAGGTGAAGGGTAATGCCATGACTTCTCTTGTTATTAATCCTACAATAAGTAGTGATCATCCACACCTGACATCCATCTTCGATGGTAAAGCTAGTATACAGGACGTTACAGATCCGTTGAATGTTGTTGCGGTTGATGGTAATGCGACATTGCATGTTGAAATGACAGACATTGGAGAACAGGGGAGTGCTAACCAGCAGAATCTTTCTGATAGTATCGCCATTACCGTATGGAATAAAGACGGAGGACTTTGGTTTGCCAGTAACTGGAGTACAAACAAGACGGTTCAACAAGCAATAGCTGCAGGTAATATTAAGATTTATAGTGCAAGCGCTCAACCACCTGAACCGCCGGTTACACCAGGAGCTACGGAAGTTATACTGACATCTTCTGATCCTATATGCCCGGTAGGCACATTGGTAACCTTTAAAGCCGTTATCAACGAAAGCAATCCGGCCACACCAACAGGAAAGGTTACCTTCTATGATGAAAATACAATTCTGAAAGCGGTTACGTTAACGACAGTCAACGGAGTAACAAGCGCCTCTTTTGCGACATCGAAATTGGGAGCAGGCGTTCATACCATCACTGCTGTATATAGTGGCGATCGTATATTTAAAGCCAGTACCGCTACTATCCTGCAAACTGTAGGCACATCCTATGTAAACAGGAAGATGGTTCCATCTACCCTTGAAGTCAGCGTCTATCCGAATCCATCATCAGGGGACTTCAGCCTAGTTATCAGGAGTACTAATGATAAACCTGTGAGCATCCGTGTTATCGATATTTTGGGCAGGGTCATTGAACAACGAAGCAAGATAGTACCGAATAACATTGTAAGAGTAGGCGTATTGTACCGGCCGGGGACTTACTTTGCTGAAGTGAGACAGGAAAAGAAAAAAGTATCTGTTCAGCTCATTAAACAACCCTATTAATAATCCGGTAGATTGTAGAGAGGTGGCAACAATGTCGCCTCTCTTTATGTTAATGAGTCAATATGCAACTTCTTCAAAAAAGGAAGAGGTGGAGAAGTGGAGAAGTGGAGAAGTGAAGACTGATGTTCTTCAAATTAATATAATTTCTCCTTTGGCAAACCTGGTATGAGAGATTTGGCATGAGACCTTTTTTTGCCAGATCGGCCTATGTCGCAAGCCACGTATGAAATAACCAACCTACAACATCCCCTGATAAAAATGCGCAACTACTTATGTCCCCGCTAATAGTGACAACTCTCTACTTCCTTAAAAAATTCGGCTGCCTGCTGGAGATACTGAGCCGCAAACTGCTCTCCAGGTTCATTCCGACTGATTTGCAATACCATCTCACTAAATCCATGCTCTTTTAATATAACCAGTCGCTCATTATAATGCTTGTCAAATTCATTGATAAGACCTACCTGTGTACCACTATTCACACCCACTCTTAGCAACAATGCTTTAGCTATACCAATGAAAGTACTATAAGAGTAAAAAATAGAATCCGCGTACTCACGTTCTTCCAATGTACTTTTAGCCTTCTCCAGCTTTTCTTTTGCCTGTTTAATCAAAACATCAACCAAATCAATATTCGGAGCCGCACATTCTCCCTGGCCTATTGCTGTTTGATATACATGTTCGTTTCCCCAGTCAATAAACTCTGAGCTATCAACTTTATCCGTTGTGGCGAGGTGTTTCAATAAGCGGTAGAAATAATCTTTCCCTTTCCTCTCATAATAGACATGATATTTTTCACCTGCCCGGGAATCCAGATTATAATCATCTAATAATAATCTTAATACCTCGGGCGCTCTCCTTGCTGGCACTTTAATGATCTTATCTGCAATCCTTGCCTTACCATCACCAATAGTTCCTCCCCCGAGTAACACCTGCACTGCAGGAGCAACTTTATCTCCCACCTTAACAGAACTGCCATGAAAACCAATATGTGCCAATGAATGATGGGCACACGAGTTCATACATCCACTGCATTTGATTTTAATATCCCTGTTGTGAATGAATTCAGCATGTTCGTTGCGGATCATCTTTTCCAGTTCTGCTGATAAGGCGAGGCTGTTTGTGATCCCCAGGTTACAAGTATTAGTTCCTCTACAGGTAGTGATGTTTGACGTACTGTCAAAACCAGTGGTAGCAAATCCCAATTCATCCAAAGCAGTATACATAGCAGGCAGATCTTCTTTCATTATGAACTTCAGTAAAATGCCCTGCGTTTGAGTAAGAACTATCTCGTCACCTGCAAATAACTTTACAGCTTCTACCAATTGTCTTACTTGTTCAACCTTAATATCTCCTGCAGGAATCTTAATGTAAGCCCCGTAAAAGCCTTCTTGCTTTTGTTTAAACACGTTGGTGTGGTACCATTCTGCATAGCCTTCTGAATCCACGATCTCCACTTCTTTTTCACCTGCAATACTTATTTCAATAGGAGCAATTTTATCCTGTACCTTATAAATTTTCGTTTTGTTGGCAATCTTTTCTATTTCAACCAGCTTAAGAAATTGTGGTAAACCAATATTCTTCACAAGGAATTTTAAACGCGCTTTATGCCGGTTATTCCTTTCACCATACCTGCCGAACACCCTAAGCACAGCTTCAATAAAGGGCATCATTTCATCTGCCGGGAGGAATTCCAGGGCCACGTGCGCCAGCATCGGTTGTGCACCCAATCCCCCTGCAATCATCACCTTAAAACCGCGTTGAGGACCGCTTTTAGTGATTCTCGTTTTTGGAATAAATCCTAAATCATGAATAAAGCTTAACGCTGTATCTGAGTGACTGGAAGAAAAAGAGATTTTTATTTTTCTTCCCATCTCCTGTGACACAGGATTGCGGAGAAAATATTGAAACACTTCGTAAGCATAAGGCGTTACATCAAAACATTCTTCCGGATCTACACCTGCTGCAGGAGATATGGTCACATTCCGAACCATATTTCCTCCCGAACCCAACAAAGTAATTCCTGCTCTTTCCAGCTTTGCCCACAATTCCGGAGTTCTATTTAAAGGAACATGATACAACTGGATATCCTGTCGCGTGGTAATATGAAGCAACCCGCCTGAAAATTCTGCTGCCACATCTGCAATTGTCAATAGTTGCTCCAGGCTCAGTTTACCAAGTGGTAACTTTATTCTTACCATCTGCACACCCGGCTGGCGTTGGCTGTAAATACCTTTGGATGTCCTCTTGCCACGAAATTCATCATCACCGATTCTGCCGAACAGGTAGTCATTAATACTTTGCTGCAGTTCCCCGATGTCCC
>JBLNAY010000182.1:0-2834 GCA_050259715.1 Candidatus Dadabacteria bacterium | reverse complement strand
TAGTGTTAAAAGGCATAAAAGTGCAGTGCAGTAGTTTAACTTAGCCATTTGGTGATACAAATTACCAACAGAATAAAAGATAACGCCCTTGGCAGGAATTTATTTGCATATACCATTTTGTAAGCAGGCTTGCTCTTATTGTAATTTCCATTTTACCACCTCTTTACGCTACAAAGACGATCTTGTAAAAGCCATTGCAAAGGAAATAGAAACTGAAAAAGATTATACTGCAGGTGAAGAAATTAACACTATTTATTTTGGAGGAGGTACTCCGAGTATATTATCTATCCAGGATTGTGAATTGCTAATTGGAAGTATAAGGCATCAATATGCAGTTACTCCGGATGCAGAGATCACCTTAGAAGCGAATCCGGATGATATCACGAGGGAGAAGGTAAGAGGGTGGAAACAATTAGGAGTAAACCGGTTAAGTATTGGTATACAATCGTTCTTTGAAGAAGAATTAAAATGGATGAACCGTGCGCATACGGCAGCGCACGCAAGGGAATGTATAGAGATTGCCTATGAAGAAGGAATTCACAATTTGAGCATAGACCTTATTTATGGCTCGCCATTGCTTACTGATGCCATGTGGGAACAAAACGTAAAAACAGCAATCAACTACAATGTTCCCCACTTATCCTGTTATGCTTTGACAGTTGAAGAAAAGACGCCCTTACATAAACAAATTGCTTCGCATGCCAAAGAAAAGGTAGATGATGAAAAACAAGGCAGGCAATTTCTTTTGCTGATGGATTGGCTAAAGACAGCGGGTTATGAACATTACGAGGTTTCCAACTTTTCAAAACCCGGTATGCGCAGCAAGCACAATTCTTCTTACTGGAAAGGAGAAAAGTATTTAGGGGTAGGCCCTTCGGCACATTCCTATAATGGAGACGAGAGGCGGTGGAACGTTTATAATAATTCTGTGTACATCAAAGGAGTTGAACAAGGAGCTCCCATGAGGGAAGTGGAAGTGCTCACCAAAGAGCAGCAATTCAATGAATATGTAATGATCTCTCTACGCACCATTGAAGGAGTTTCAATGGAAGAAATAGAGAAGCGCTGGGGAGTTGAATGGCGTGTCTTTGTTGAAAGAATGTTACAGAGCTATGTAAAGGATGAATTGGTAGCTGCCAATAAAAACAACCTCACACTAACAAACAAGGGAAAATTGTTTGCAGATGGTATCGCAAGCGATTTGTTTGTGTAAAGGGATAAATGTACAAATGGCGCTCTCCGCTGCCTTTTAGCATGCATAGATCATAAGGTATTAAATTTACACCCGATTAGCTTTACTATATGAATATTGAAAGTCGTAATAAGGTCCGTATCGTTACAGCTGCTTCCCTTTTTGATGGTCATGATGCAGCCATCAACATCATGAGGAGGATACTGCAAAGCAAAGGAGCTGAGATCATTCACCTCGGACATAACAGGAGTGTGCGTGAGATAGTGGAATGTGCAATAGAAGAAGATGCACAGGCAATAGCCCTTACTTCATACCAGGGAGGACACCTGGAATTCTTTAAGTACATGAAAGACCTGCTGGATGAAAATGGTTGTGGACACATAAAGATATTTGGAGGAGGCGGCGGTACCATACTACCTCATGAAATAAAAGAACTTCACGATTATGGAATAACACGCATCTACTCCCCCGACGATGGCAGAAAGATGGGATTGGAAGGCATGATTGAAGACGTGATTAAAAAATGTACACCGTCAGAAATAGGTGCGAATAATAGTGAGAGCAATGACCCATACTGGGGATCAGCAAAAAAGTGGAACGGGCAATTGCCTCTTGGAGAGAAGAAAGACATCAGGAGAATTGCCAGAGCCATTACACTCGCAGAAGCAGGACAGGATTATAAAAATGTATTGGAACCTTTAAGCCGAAAGGTGAACGTTTCTACAAAAGGAACCACGGGTGCAGATGCAACGGAGCCTACGAAAAAATCTCCTGTGCTCGGAATTACGGGTACGGGAGGAGCAGGAAAATCATCAGTCACAGATGAAATAGTAAGACGCTTTCTCAATGCCTTTAATGACAAAACCATTGCTGTTATATCTGTTGACCCTTCCAAGAAAAAGACAGGTGGTGCACTCCTGGGTGACCGTATCAGGATGAACTCTATTTCATCACCACGGGCTTATATGCGTTCACTGGCAACACGTGAAAGCGACAAAGCTCTTAGTGAACACGTGCAGGAAGCCATAGACATCTGCCGTGCAGCTGATTTTGATTTCATAATATTAGAAAGTGCCGGTGTTGGGCAAAGCGATGCATCCATATTAGACTATTGTGATGTGAGCCTTTATGTGATGACACCGGAATATGGAGCGGCCTCCCAGTTGGAGAAGATCAATATGCTTGATTATGCTGATGTTATTGCTATAAATAAATTCGATAAGGCCGGTGCACTTGATGCATTGCATGATGTGCGTAAGCAATACAAACGTAATCACGGTTTATGGACCACAAAAGATGAAGAGTTGCCGATCATAGGGACTATTGCTGCTCAATTTAATGACACAGGAATTAATGAGTTATTTGAGAAGCTTGTTGTTGCAGTTGAACAAAAGACAGGAACTAAGATGGGAGAAGTTCAATTGCATGCTCACCATCAGGATACTACTTCACAATCACAGATCATTCCTCCACAACGTGTAAGATACCTTTCTGAAATCACAGAATCTAATCACAATTACGACAACTGGGCAGGTGAACAATGCGTGATCGCATCAAGACTATACCAGTTGAATGGTGTGTTGTCTGAAAACAAGGCAAAGCATCTGCCTGAACTGCAGCAAATCAAGAAAGAGTATGAAGA
>JBLNAY010000181.1:0-11529 GCA_050259715.1 Candidatus Dadabacteria bacterium | reverse complement strand
GCGGGAATTAAAGATTGAAGAGTGTCATTCAGCAGGTGAGAAAAACTGATCGCCAGCAATATAGAAAAAATGGTTCCCTCCGCCGCCTGCTTCACTGCAGTTAGTTGCTGCTCTTCAATTCTCTGTTCCATTGTTTGCAAATTGGGCAGCAAATGTACTGGCTTTCCTGCTGAGGCAATAAAAACCGGTGATTTTGAGGTTTAACCGGGTGTTTTAGCAACTCTTAACCGCTTCTGAACGTACTTAAATAAATACAATTTGGCGATCTGCTTATGTATTGTTTTACATCAATTTCCGGCTGGCTTTTAATGATCTTGTAACAAACAGCTAACAAGGCTTTTTAATATCAGTTGGTAACTTTGATGTTCAAACACGGAATTAAACTTTTTCTCATAAGCAGTTGGTTTTGGTTTACGACCCTTGTTTCTACAAGGGTTTTTCTTTTTCCCAAAATTCACCATTCACCATTGACTATTCACTTTCCGCACTCATCGCTGATCACTCATCATTCATCTTACCGATCACTCCTCACTCATCATTGGCCATATTCCACGCCGTCAGAAAAGCCAACTGAACCTGCCGCTGCAATAAGGAATAATTTATTTTATCAGGTGTATCGGTAGGTTGATGATAGTCTTTTGCAAAACCACAATCTATTCTCACAAAGGGCACTCCTTTCTGGTAAAATGGATATTGATCTGAGCCCGTCAATCGGCGTTGAACAAACTGCGGCTGCTCATAATAAGGATCCAACCTGAGACGCTGTCCCGCAGCTTCATTAGCTTTCATCAATGCGCTTCGTAAACCATGTTGCACAGTATCTTTCACGAGGATATAGGCATACATACTGTCAGCTCTTCTCCCGCTATGAAATGTATCTACTCTCCCCATCATGTCAATATTCAATACTCCCCATGTCTTCTCAATAGCACAAACCGGATGATCAGCCAGCCAGTGAGAACCTACCAGGCCTCTTTCTTCTCCTGTATAGGAAGCAAACACAATGGTCCTCTTTGGACGTTGGCCATTTTTAATAGCCACATTCATTAACCGTGCGATCTCCATAATGGCGACTGTTCCGCTGGCGTTATCAACGGCTCCATACCAGGTGGTCTTCCCGTTTTTTCCATCATGATCGTGGTGGGCCGATACAATGATGCAACCCGCATCGGCATCCGTGCCCTTAACCAGGCCAATTACATTTGGTGCCTTTACATCCCTTGTATCCGTTTCAATATCCATTCCCAGCATAGAAGTGGTGCTGATAGAATTCGGATGTCCTGTTGAAACAATCTCCTGCTCCAGCTTTTTAATGGTAGTACCAATGGGTGCCAGCATTTCATTGACTCTTTGTTCAGATACATACAAGGAAGGAAGGGTGGTTGATGTGTTAGTGCCTTCACGTAAGAAAGTAGGTATGTGGGAGAGCCGTGCTGCTCTTAAACTATCAGTACTGAAGGATGGCCTGTATAGTACCGCCAATGCAGCTCCTTTAGCTTTTAATAGTACCAAAGGAGAAGTGAGATTTGCCGGTTTGTTAGTCCCGGTCAGCAGGTAGTTGCCTGACTTATCTACCGGCTGTCCCGGTAACAAGATCACTGCTTTATCTTTTACATTCAGCTCGTTGAAATCATTATACCCGGTGGTGTCAATTCCATAACCGGCAAACACCACGGGAACATTGGTAAATCCCATCGTCTCCATTGAGTTAACAGGAAACATCCATCCATATTTATAATTCAGAGTGTCCCTATTTATAACCAGGTCTCCTGAAAGCACAATTCGTCTTTTTACAATCACCGGCTGGTAATAGCTACGCCCATTTTCAAATGGAGCCACCATTTTGTTCCGACGGAAATGATTGGCTATGAAGATAGAAGCCAGGGTATCTCCTTTAGTTGCCATCAACCTTCCTTCCAGTTTATCGCTCGCCAGGTAATAGAGGTTTTTCTTCAACTCGGGAATTGAAACCTGGGTGGAGATCTTCTTAATAACACTATTCTGACCAAAAGCACTAATGGAAGCCAACAAGAATGGGAGTATAAGTTTCTTCATCCTGTAATTAAATATTTTGAAAGGTAATGAATCAGCAACTCTGGTGAATACCCGGAATAAGAACGAGCCTTAAAAAAGGCTCGTTACTCATCTCTGTAGAAAATAGTTTTAGCAAACAATCCGATTAGAAAACACCAGTAAATAGCTTCACTTCTTCAGTGGAGTAAACCTTCATCACAGGAGGCCTTAAAAGGAAAGGCTCCAGCCTTTTCAAAAGCTTAATGTGAAGGCCACTTTGTTCATGAAGGTCAGCGTAATACTGGCTTCTCCATTCAGAGACAGAGATAAAATCTCCCGATGAATCTTCGGGTTCGAGCAATCGAATTCCCACATTTCCTTCCTCATCTCTCATCACAGGAATTATTTCACGATTGAATATAGCTTTTGCCTGTTCAATTCTTTTAGGATCGAGCTTGCAAAAGGTCATACGTACAACTAACATAAGCGCTCCTTTTTTATGATGAAGTAGATTGGACTCAGAGGAAGCACCGTCTGCGACAAAGGTAATATGGAGAAAATTAAATTTTCATAATATCAAATGTATCCCGCAGTTATTTCTTAAAAAAAGAACGAGCCTGGTTACAGGCCCGTTCGGCATCTCTGCAGATAATTAGATTTTCCCGTACAATCGCTTTAGAATGAACCGGTGAAGACCTTTACATCTTCAGTAGTATAGGTTTTCAAAACCGCAGGTTTAACCACAAAAGCATCCAGTTTCTTTACCAGGTTGGTATAAATCCCTGTTTTGTCATAGGCTTCAGCATCGGCCTGGCTTTTCCATTCACTGATGGAAATGTAGTCTTCGGCTTTGTCGTGGGGTTCCAGTAACCTGATACCTAAATTACCTTCTTGTTCTCTTACAACTGGTGCGATGTCGTGGTTATAAATTTTTCTTACTTCTTCAATCCTTTGTGGATCGAATTTGACGAAAGTCATACGAACAACAATCATGTTGCCTCCTTGGTTTAATGGTTAAGAAAGATTAGTTTCAGAGGAAGCGCGGAGAATACAAAGGTAGGTACTAAATAGGACCTGGGTAATAAATCTATTTTTCAAATAAAGAATCAGTCTTCCTGGGCTTTACTATTACTTTCCTATAGGGTTTGCATAGGGTTTGTATGGAGTTTGAACGGCTTTACAACGGCTTTATACCTTTATAAAGCCGTTCAAAAGCTATGCTAACCCCTAGGCAAACCCATGGTAACCCAATGGCAACCAGATAGCATCCGGATAACAGGTGAAGCAATATGAGAAACTGATTAACTAAAAACTATTAGGATGAAGGCAGGTCTTCCAGTAATCAATGACCATCTTAATTGAATCTCTCAGTTCATTGATTGTCGTTGGCTTGATAAAATATCCCTGCACCATCATATCGTAAGCGTTAATGACATTTTCCTTGTTCCCCGAAGTAGTTAGAAAAACAAAGGGAATGCTCTTCTTTCTCAGGTAATCATTTTCATTGATCTTTTGACGCATTTCTATGCCTGTCATGCCGGGTAAGTTGATATCAGAAATGATGATCATTGGTTTATCAGTAGTAGTGAACAGGTAATCCAACGCATCCATACAGCTGCGGAAGAACTTTAATTCATTAGAAATTTTAAGGTAAACAAAAGCATCCCTGATAAGTTCCTCATCATCCTCATCGTCCTCAATAATTATAATAGGTCCCGTTTTGCTTGACATGTGGGTAAATTTAAGCCAATTCATTTTTATTGGCAGCAGCCACCAGGGGCAGCAGTTCCAAAGGGCAGAAAAGTTTATCCACAATGCTAAAAAATATAGCTTTTTGAATTATCTTTGATAAGGAGAATATAGATGGGTGCTGCATTTGACAGGTTCTCTTCTTTATCCGCCCATATTTAAATTATAACTTCTGTAACTAGTTATTCATGAGAAGCCGGGAGAAACTACTGCTTAAATTCAAAGAGGAATATGAACGACTTAATCCGGAACAGCGGCAGGCTGTTGACCAGATCGAGGGACCTGTGATGGTGATTGCAGGGCCGGGAACCGGTAAAACCCAGATACTGAGTGCCCGCATTGGAAAGATCCTTCTTAGTGATGCCCAGGTGGAACCTCAGAATATTCTCTGCCTTACTTACACCGATGCGGGGGTGGTTGCCATGAGACGGCGGCTAACGGGCTTTATAGGACCGGATGCCTATCGTGTGGGTATATACACGTTTCATGCTTTCTGTAATGATGTGATACAGGATAACCTGGCAATGTTTGAGAAGAATTCCCTCGACCCTGTTAGTGACCTGGAACGAATAGAACTGATGAAGGAGTTGATCGACAGCTTCCAGAAAGATAATCCACTGAAAAAATACCGTGGTGATGTTTACTACGAGATGAGTAGCCTTCAATCATTATTCAGCTTAATGAAAAAAGAAGGCTGGACGCACGAATTTATTTGCAACAAAATAGAAGAGTATCTCAATGACCTTCCGAACAGGGATGAACATATATGCAAGAGAGCAACTAAGGAATACAAGAAAGGTGACATCCGCTGGGACCAGATAAAGGAAAAGCAGGAGAAGATGGACAAGCTCAGGGCAGCCTGTAAGGAATTTGATAATTACCAGGCACTGATGCGGAAACGTAATCTCTATGACTTTGACGACATGATCAACTGGGTAATTGATGCATTCCGTAAGGATGAAAACCTGCTTAGGAATTACCAGGAGAAATACCAGTATATTCTGGTAGATGAATACCAGGATACGAGTGGCTCGCAAAACAGCATCGTTGAACTACTGATAAACTATTGGGATAAACCTAACGTGTTTGTTGTAGGAGATGACGATCAGAGCATCTACCGGTTCCAGGGAGCAAACGTGGAGAATATGATGCATTTTGCCGACACCTATACAAGCGATTTGCTGAAGGTAGTATTGCAAAGTAATTATCGTTCTACCCAGCCTATATTGGATATTTCAAAAACACTGATTGATAAAAATGAAGAGCGGCTGGTAAAAAAAATAGAAGGCTTATCAAAGGACCTTGTGGCCAGTAAAGAAACAGCAAACGTGGAAGATGGAATATCGCTGTTTGTTTATGAAACCCAGCGAGATGAAATGATTAATACCACGCTGGCAGTTGAACAACTGGTAAGCAAAGGAGTGGCAGCAAACACCATTGGCATCATCTACAAGGAGAATAAATATGGAGAGGAATTAGCCAACTACTTCAGGCTAAAAAAGATTCCTTTTTACAGCAAGAGAAGCTTAAACATTCTCGACCAGGTATTGGTTCAACAGATTTTATTGCTGATGAACTATTTGCGTTCGGAACATGATATTCCGTACAGCGGCGATGAGATGTTGTTTGAAATACTGCACTTCCAGTGGCTGGAAATACCTGCCATTGAGATAGCGAAAGCTGCGATGCAGGTATCAGATATCAGGTATAAGGGAACAAATATTTCCTTACGCCAGTGGCTTTGTGAAGAAGCGAAACGGGAGAAAACGGAGCTCTTCGGATCTCCCCTACATCCTAAGTTGAAAGAGGCAGTTAATATCATAGAATACTTGTTGGGAATTGTGCCTAATGAAACACTGCTCACATTATTGGAGAAGGTTGTAAGAGAAGCGGGCTTTCTTTCTTTTATCATGCGGCAGGAAGATATTGTATGGCAGATGCAACTTTTATCCGGCTTTTACGACCATGTAAAAGATGAATGCCGGAGACATCCTGTTATCAGTTTGGAAGAGTTCATGACGAGGATTGAACTGATGCAAAAGGAAGGATTGGTATTGCCATTGGTGCAGGTGTCAGGCAATGAAAAAGGTGTAAACCTGATGACGGTACATGGCTCGAAGGGATTGGAGTTCGAATATGTATTCTTCCTTGGTTGCACAACCTCGTTCTGGGAGAAGAAGAGAAAACCGGGTGGAGGATTCAGCTTCCCTGATACCTTGTTCACTTCACAGGTTAAGGGCAATGACACGGAAGAATTACGCCGTTTATTTTACGTTGCACTAACAAGAGCGAGGAGATATTTATACATTTCATATCCGAATTATACCAATGAAGGCAAGCAGCTGGAGCCTTCGATGTTTATCGCAGAGATTGAAGCAGAACACGAATTAAAGCGCACTCCTGTTTATACAACGGAAGAACAACAATTGCAATTCAGCCTATTGCCGTTCCAGAAGAAGATAGCACCTGAAGTGGAACACCTGGACGAGGAAGTGGTAGACCGTGCACTAAGCTCTTTTTCAATGAACGTATCGGCACTGAATAGTTATCTCCGTTGCCCACTGGGCTTTTATTATCAAAACCTCATACGCATACCGTCTCCTAAGAACGAAGCGACTGAATTTGGATCGGCTATACATCACGCGCTGGAACAGTTATTCCGTAAAATGAGGACAAATGGTGAATTCTCTGATGTGGATGATATGCTGAATGACTTTACCTGGTATATGAAACGGCACAGGGAAAGTTTTACAAAAGAGCAGTTCCAGAGAAGAATGGAATACGGAACAGAGATTCTTAAAAACTATTACAATACTTACTACACAAAGTGGAATAAGGTGGTAACCATTGAAATGAACATTAAAAATCTCCTGATGGATGGTGTGCCGTTAAGGGGTAAACTGGATAAAATAGAATTCAATGGCCTGGATGCAACCATAATAGACTATAAAACCGGAGATCCTGATAAGGCGAAAAGTAAATTAGTCCGACCGGGAGATAAAGAACCAAACGGGGGTGATTATTGGCGACAGGCAGTGTTCTATAAGATATTAATAGACTTGTATCCGAAAGAGTGGGTAGTGAATACTATTGAATTTGATTTTGTAGAACCTGATAAAAGAAAGCAATACAAGAAAGAAAAGATAGTTGTCTCTTCCATTGATGTGGACATGGTAAAAGAGCAGGTAAAAACTGTATGGAACAAAATTCAGGAAAGAGACTTCTACACCGGGTGTGGAAAGGAAGATTGCCACTGGTGCAACTTTGCTAAAACTAATAAGCTCGCCATCAGTCTTTACGAATTGAAGGAAGAGGAAGAGATGAGATTAGCAGATGAAAGACCGAATTAGCAGGTTAGCTAAAGACGATTAGCAGATGAAGGCTAACCATCTGCAGATCTGCTAATTTGCTAATCTGCTAATCGTATTGATACTAATCATCTGTGAAAATATCTGAATCCGGGAGAGATTCGGGAAACAATTACAGGTAAACAATTATGTTTGCGGCGGAATGCCTAAGGGGTTAATTGTATCAATTTTTGTTTTATTCATTAGTGCCATCGTTCTTTTCAGCGGTAGCGGTTGTGCTAACATCATTCCTCCCCAAGGAGGACCACGTGATAGTATCCCCCCTGAATTAGTTACAGCTACTCCGGCTGACTCCACCCGCAACTTTCGCGGAAACAGGATCACACTTCAGTTTAATGAGTATGTAGATCTGCAGGATGTTTCAAATAATCTCCTGTTTACACCTACGTTTGAAACCAATCCGGAAGTGTCAGTGAAACTGAAGACAGTTTCTGTTCGTTTCAGAGATACCCTGGCAAAGAATACGACCTATGTATTGAACTTCGGCAATGCCATCAGGGATGTAAACGAATCAAACGTGAATAAGAATTTTGTATACGTATTTTCTACAGGACCTGCTTTGGATTCGCTGGAGCTTAGTGGTAAAGTGATACTGGCCGAAACAGGTAAAACGGATTCCACCCTACAGGTATTGCTTCACAAAAACCTCGACGATTCTGCTGTGGTAAAGGATAGACCTCAATACGTGGCAAGAGTAGATGCAAACGGCAACTTCAGGTTCCGTAATTTACCAACAGGTACTTTCAAGATATATGCATTAGGAAATGCCGGCTTTGCCCGTCGGTACCTGAATAAGAACCAGGCATTTGCTTTTCTCGATAGTGCCGTGATCACAGGAAAGGATAATAATCTCACCCTGTATGCTTACCAGGAAACAGCACAGAAGCCATCTACACCAACAACGTCCGGCAAAGTGCCGGCAGCAGAAAAAAGATTACAGTTTTCCACAAATCTAAGTTCTAATCAACAAGACCTGTTAAAAGATTTAGTGATGACATTTGTGACACCTTTAAAGGTGTTTGACACCACACAAATTTCATTATCTACAGATAGTTCATTTAACAGGGTGTCTTATAATGTAACACTCGATTCAACAAGGAAAGTGGCTACTTTCAAAACCGCTTGGAAAGAAGCAACAAGATATAACCTGGTATTAAACAAAGATTTTGCAGAAGATAGCTCCGGCAGGAAATTATTAAAGAGCGACACCCTTCACTTTACAACCAAAAAACTGCTTGATTATGCAAAGCTTACTGTTCACATAAAGAATGTAGATGCTAAGCGTAAACCAGTGCTACAGTTCGTACAGAATGAGCAGGTAATATTTTCTGTCCCGATCACATCGGGAGTTATTACTGAACCATTGTTTTTACCGGGCGAATACAGCTTAAGAGTGCTTTATGACACTAATGGCAATGGTAAGTGGGATCCGGGACACTTTCCCGATCCTAAACACCAGCCGGAGATTGTTATGCCGGTAAGCCGCACCATTAACGTAAAAGGCAATTTTGAAAACGAGTTTGATATTGCACTATAATTTCGGTAGGAACCTGTTCCTGTAACAACCTCTCAAGCAAACGTTAATACACTCGATCAATTGCTTCTATACCTGCTGATTACTTCAGAAAGGACGCTGTTTTTAGTAATTTTGCCCTTTATGCAATTCTCTTCTTCCCTGCTGGAAAATGCAGTCAATGAGTTCGCGAAATTGCCGGGTGTTGGAAAGAAAACAGCCCTTCGCCTTGTGCTGCATTTGCTTAAGCAAGAGCCGGAGAATGTGCAACACTTCAGCGATATAGTGAGCCGCATGCGCACAGAGATCCGTTTTTGCCAACGCTGCCACAATGTTGCGGATGGTGACATTTGTTCTATTTGTTCCAATTCACTTCGAAACCAGGATATTATCTGTGTGGTTGAGAATATAAGAGATGTTATAGCGCTGGAGAGCACCCAACAGTTCAGCGGTACCTACCATGTGCTCGGAGGTGTGATCTCCCCACTGGATGGCATAGGTCCGAACCAGTTGAACATAGATACGCTTGTACAGAGGGTACAGAAAGAAAATACCCGGGAAGTAATATTTGCTCTCAGCCCAACCATACAGGGAGATACGACCATTTATTATATCCAGAAAAAGTTGCCGTCAACCACTAAGGTGACGACCATTGCCCGGGGGATAGCCTTCGGCGGGGAACTGGAATATGCCGATGAAATGACACTGGCGCGAAGCCTGCAAAACAGGTTACCCATTGACAGCTATGTCGGGAACAAGTAGGACAGCCAAGCATATTAATGGGGGAATTGGTTCGAGAGCTCAATACCATTAACTTTGCGCCACAGGCGGATTTGTTTATTGTTCGGCCTAATCCTTCCCGATTGGGGAAACAGAACTAATAAACGTAGGAACACTCCTTTGCTTCCCCGTTTATATTCCTTAGGCTGAAAAGAAATGTAACGCCTGCTTACGCTGATATAAATAAATTATTATGACAGACATCCGCTCTTTATTAAATCATCGTATTCTCATCATAGATGGCGCTATGGGTACTATGATCCAGAGATATAAATTGACAGAAGAGGACTATAGAGGGGAACGATTTAAAGATTGGCCAACAGACGTTAAGGGCAATAATGACCTTTTATGTCTCACCCAACCACATATCATCAGGGAAATTCACGGCAATTACCTGGAAGCAGGAGCTGATATTATTGAAACCAACACCTTCAACGCACAAAGAGTATCTCTTGCAGATTATGGAATGCAGGATCTTGCCTACGAGATCAACTATGCTGCAGCACAGATTGCAAGGGAAGCCACCCTGTTGGTTGGTTCCGGTGAACAGAAGTTTGTTGCCGGTGCTATAGGACCGATGAATAAAACGCTGTCCCTTTCTCCTGATGTAAATAACCCCGGCTATCGTGCGCTCACTTTTGATGAAGCAGTAGAAGCTTATTATGAGCAGGTGAAAGGATTGGTTGAGGGTGGTGTTGACCTGTTACTTGTTGAAACTATCTTCGATACATTGAATGCAAAAGCTGCCATTTTCTCTATAAAGAAGTATTTCCGCGATACGAAACAAAAGGAGTTACCAATAATGATCAGTGGGACGATTACTGACGCCAGTGGACGAACCCTCAGTGGACAAACGTTGGAAGCTTTTTATACATCGATACGGCATGCAAAACCATTGAGTGTTGGTTTGAACTGCGCCTTAGGTGCAAAGGAAATGCGCCAGCATATTGAAGAACTTAGTGAAATAGCAGAATGCTACACTTCGGCTTATCCAAATGCCGGCCTTCCCAATGCAATGGGAGAATATGAAGAACAACCGGAAGACACGGCTCACTATATAGAAGACTGGGCTAGGGAAGGTTTTGTCAATATTGTAGGAGGATGTTGTGGTACTACACCCGAGCATATCAGGCATATTGCGGAGCATGTGAGAGAGATTAAACCGAGACCACTGCCGGAGGTTGAAACAACAATAGCATAGAAAGGGGAAATGATTTAAATAATTAAAATAGATTAGACTTCCACAATTTGCTTATCAGATGAGCGGAGGGTGGAAAACAAATTAGAAATGAGCGAAACAACAGTAATTAAACCCTACCTGAAGTTATCCGGACTGGAGCCACTTACCGTAAGACCTGAGTCCAACTTTGTAAATGTTGGGGAAAGAACAAACGTAACAGGTTCGAAAAAATTTGCGCGTCTTATACGTGAAAACAAATATGAAGAAGCTCTATCCGTTGCAAGACAACAGGTAGAAAACGGGGCGCAGATTCTTGATGTGAATATGGATGATGCATTGCTTGATGGGGTGAAAGCAATGACTACCTTTCTGAACCTCCTGCAGGCAGAACCAGATATAGCAAAGATCCCAATTATGATCGACAGTTCTAAATTCGAAATCATCGAAGCAGGACTGAAATGTGTACAGGGGAAGTGTATTGTCAACTCCATCTCAATGAAGGAAGGAGTAGATAAATTCATAGAGCAGGCATTCATCTGCCAGGCCTATGGAGCGGCAGTAGTTGTTATGGCATTTGATGAAAACGGCCAGGCTGATACTCTGGAGAAAAGAGTTTTGATTTGCGAAAAGGCTTATGAAATACTCACTAAAGAGGTGGGCTATGATCCGCAGGACATCATCTTCGATCCGAACATCTTTGCCATAGCGACAGGGATTGAAGAACATAACAACTACGCTGTAGATTTCATAGAAGCAACCCGGCAGATTAAGGAAAAAATGCCATTAGTGAAAGTAAGCGGAGGTGTTAGCAATGTGTCATTCTCCTTCAGGGGTAATGATCATGTGAGAGAAGCTATACACTCTGTTTTTCTCTATCACGCCATCAAGGCGGGCATGGACATGGGAATTGTAAATGCAGGGCAGCT
>JBLNAY010000180.1:0-15211 GCA_050259715.1 Candidatus Dadabacteria bacterium | reverse complement strand
GGCTCTCGTGGAAGAATCTTCCATGAAGCGGGTACACAGTTGATACGGAATTGATACGCTGTTGATACGGAGTTGATACGCAGTTAATTCCGTATCAATTCCGTATCAACTCCGTATCAACTGCGTATCAACTGCATATGAGAGCTTAGGAAGAACACTACAAGACATATGGAACAGGCGCTTTTTATTAGAAATAAATAGCAGCTTTAGATATTATATCAAAAACAGAAAAAAAGGCCAGCAAGCATTTGCAGGCATGCAGTTACCGTGGGGATACACCCCGGCATAGATTACCTGTCTAATTGATGGCTGCAGCTTCCATCAATAACTCATTGGGTAAATAGCGTTCATCTTCAATCGATAGCTTCTTTAGTAGAGCTGCAATATTTTTCAACGTAATCTTGTCTGCCCATTCGAATGGACCGTATGGATAAGCAGTTCCCAATTTCATTGCTGTATTGATTTCTTCCTTTGTGCTAATGCCTTCCTGCAAAGCGATATAGGCTTCATTAATGATACTACTAACAACACGGGGAGCTATAAAACCAATCATATCAGGCACCCATTCCACCTGCTTACCTAATGCCTGAAAAACATCTTCGGCCTCCTGTTTAATTTCATCACTGGCTGCACTGGCTTCTACTATTGGACCATGTAAAAAGGTATTCCAACCATTAAATCTTACCATATTCTTATCCAGCTCTTTAATTGTATAGAGAACGCTATTTACAATTATGGTTTTCTTTTCATGTCCAATCAAGGTATTCAAACGTTCCGCTGTATTATCAAACTGGAGATCAACAATAGCATCAACATCGCCTGGTATTCCCAAATCCAGCCTGTCAATACAAAGAATACTTTCTTTCGTTTCTGCTCCAAACAATTCCTGCTTTTGCAATTCATCAGCAATAACAACAATTCTCATTCTGTTTGTCTTTGTATCTATTATTTCGTGAAATTCGCACTAAATCCGCTACCGGTTACTTCCTTATTTAAATTAATTTCAATCTTAAAATAACCTGCAAGGAATTATGGAAAAAAGGATCATACATACAAAGAGCGCACCCGAACCGATCGGACCTTACAACCAGGCAATCCTGCTTAATCAAATGCTATTTATCTCCGGGCAGATATGTATTGACGCAACTTCGGGCAATCTAAAGAATAAGGATATTGAGGAAGAGACGCACCAGGTAATGCAGAACCTGAGAGTCATACTTACGGATGCAGGCATGTCTTTCAATGATGTAGTGAAGACAACTATTTATCTAACTGACATGAATAAGTTTGGGAGCGTTAACGAGATCTATGGCAAATATTTCTCCGGCGATTTTCCTGCAAGGGAAACAGTACAGGTATCCGCCTTACCCAAGCAATGCAATGTTGAGATAAGCATGATTGCTATAAAAGCATAACATAATCATTGAATACTTGTTCGCATTAGTCCCTCAAACGGGACTATTTTTTTAGGTTATAAAAGAGATAAGTATGCGTAAATTCTTACTGTCAGTTTTTAGTTTAGTTATAGTTGTATGTTCATTCTCACAGGTTTTATTACCACCTGACCAGCTCTTTGGGGAACTATTCAGGGATGTACAAATGAGCAGGATATTCCCAGACAGTAAAACTTTTGTTGATGCTACAGCCAGGAGAGATCCGGCTTCTATTGTTGCCGATTATCTTAGATTAAAGTATTCTACTAAACAGATCAATTTGCCTGCGTTTGTAGAAGAGAATTTCTATATACCGAAACAACTTCCATCTGATTATCATTCAGCAACGAAAGATGTGGTGAAGCATATAAATGATCTGTGGACAGTGCTCAGGCGAAAGAGCGATTCAGCAAATAAATGGAGCAGTATATTACCCCTTCCCTATGAATACATTATTCCCGGAGGACGCTTCAGGGAGGTGTATTATTGGGATTCTTACTTTACCTGTCTTGGACTTAAAGAAAGTAAAAGATTGGACCTCGTTGAAGATATGGTTCTCAACTTCGCTCATCTCATAAATACCTATGGTCACATGCCAAATGGCAACAGGACTTATTATCTCAGTCGTTCCCAGCCACCTTTTTTTTCATTAATGGTTGGCTTGTTGGCAGAACTTAAAGGAAAAGAAACTTATATCCGATTCCTTCCACAAATGGAAAAAGAATATCAGTACTGGATGGATAAATCGGCTCCTACCAAGCATGTGGTGAAGATGCCGGATGGAAGTACACTGAACCGTTATTATGACCAGCTTTCCATACCAAGACAAGAGTCATATCGTGAAGATTATTTATTAGGTAAACATGTGGATAAGGAGCACGAAAGAATATTATACAGGAACTTTCGTTCTGCAGCAGAAAGTGGATGGGACTTTAGTAGCAGGTGGTTTAAAGACGGGAGATCTCTATCAACTATACAAACAATAAGCATAGTGCCTGTTGATCTGAATTGTCTCCTCTACCACCTGGAGCAAACCCTTGGAAAAAGCTACAGAATAACGGGGAATAATAGCAAAGCGAAATACTATCATACAGCGGCTGCTAAAAGAAAAGCAGCTATAAATAAATATTGCTGGCTTGCAGCAAAGAAATGGTATGTTGATTACAATCTCATTACAAGGAAACGTTCCAGTGAACTGACTCTCGCCGGTATGTTTCCTTATTTCCTGCAATTAAGTACGACTAATAAAATGATGGTATCAACCCTTGTTTTAGAAAAGAACTTTTTAAAAGCAGGAGGAGTAGTAACGACGTTGAAGAATACAGGGCAGCAGTGGGACGCGCCAAACGGATGGGCACCGTTGCAATGGGTAACAATCATTGGATTGGAAAATTATGGACAAAAGCAACTGGGCCGAATGATAGCTCAACGTTGGGTTTCGTTAAATAAAAGAGTATTTGAATCCACTGGCAAGCTGGTGGAAAAATATGATGTTATAGATATGAGTAAGAGTGCGGGAGGAGGTGAATATCCTTCACAAGATGGCTTTGGATGGACAAATGGAGTTTTACTTGCGTTGATGAAGAAGTACTCTTTGGAGTGAAAACAATTTCCTTGAGGTTTTCTGAAAAGGTAACTGCAAATGGGGGCGAGTATCATTACAATTTCATTACCATATACTTGTTTAGCTTCTCTACTTTTGAAACTTTAAATCTGAATACAAATGAAAAACAGAATTTCTATTAAGGAGCTTGAGCCGGAAGCTTACAAGGCTATGCTTACAGTAGAAGAATACACAAAGCATACAGATGTTAGCCCTATCCTTAAAGAGTTGATAAAGATGAGAGCTTCACAAATAAATGGATGTGCATTTTGCCTTGATATGCATACAGAAGATGCAATTAGTTTAGGTGAAACTCCAAGAAGGATTTTTTTACTTGCTGCCTGGAAAGAATGTCACCTGTTTACTGAAGAAGAAAAAGCAGTCCTTCAACTTACAGAAGAAATGACATTGATTTCAAAGAAAGGGGTTACAGATGAGACTTATGAAAAAGTAATTTCTCTCTTTGGTGAAAAGCGGACAGCTCAAATGATGATGCTTATTGTACAGATAAATTCCTGGAACAGGATTTCGGTTTCGACAAGAGCGATATATAAACCCTAAGCTTAGAAAAATATTTTGTTACGTATAAACAGGATTACTTCCACATAATATATTATCATTCTGCCTACTCGCGATAATCGGATTACATTAGCCTGATGGAAGAGGTATTTATACATGAAAAAATTTACGAAAAGATCAACTTTAGCAACAATCCTTTGAAGAAAGGTGAATATGAAAATTGCAGTTTTATCAATTGCAATTTTGAGAATAACAGTCTTTCAGATATTAAATTTTTCGACTGCCGGTTCATTGGGTGCAATCTAAGTTTGGTTAATCTCTCCGGCACCAGCTTCTTCGGTGTTCAGTTCAAAGAATGTAAGATGCTGGGACTAAGATTTGACCTATGTACTGATTTTGGATTAACCTTCTCATTCGACAACTGCATTCTTAGTCACTCTTCATTTTATGGAAAGAAAATCAGGAAGACCGATTTCAAAAACTGCCAGCTTATTGAAGTAGATTTTACAGATACGGATCTAAGTAATTCGAACTTTGAGAACAGTGATCTTTTAAGAAGCACCTTTCAGAATACACTGTTGGAAAAGACAGACTTCAGAACCTCGTTCAACTTTAGTATTGATCCGGAAGCTAACAGGATAAAGAGAGCCAAATTTTCATTGAGCAGTATAGCAGGATTGCTCGACAAATATGATATTGATATTGAGAAAACAAGTTGAGTAGGTACCGTTACATGTAAGTGCAATACCTTGCCTCATCAGTATAGTTTACTGGTGAAAAGCTGTTCTGTAGGATGCTCAAGATACCTGGACTAGTAAGCTGCCGGCATATATTGCACAACTCTTACCTCCGGAGTTTTCATAGCAGACTGCAAAAACGCTCTTTGTTCTGCCGTTAAATTAGGGAAACACCTTTCAATTGAACTCTTGCCACTATTAAAAGCAGCCCATTGATGATCTGAAATTGGTAAATCGAGCACCGTTTTCTTTCCTAAATAATAACCTTCTAATCTCATATATGGAACTTAGAAAGTTTATTGGAAATAAAAACTGATTTAGGTCAGGTAGGTATTTTTTACACTGAAGCTATTTACGATTACAACCCGGTAATTTATAGCTGGTTTTTCTTCCTAAGAGTCCTGTTGAGTATTTGAACTAATATTTAATTTGATCAGAAGTATGCCCCGGCTTAAAGTATACAGTGAATCTCTATAAGGAATATATCTTCTGCTGCTAATTGGTCTATATTTAATACTAAATCGAAACAAGTTCAAATGAAGATTGCTACATATAATGTCAATGGAATTAATGGAAGATTACCTGTGTTATTGCGCTGGTTAGAAGAAAGTAAACCTGATGTTGTCTGCCTGCAGGAGTTAAAAGCACCGGATGAAAAATTCCCTTTACATGAAATAGAAAATGCAGGATATGAAGCAATCTGGCATGGGCAAAAAAGTTGGAATGGAGTAGCCATCCTCTCTCGTAAAAGTAAACCGGAGGAAATCCGTCGAGGTCTGCCGGGAGATCCTGATGATACCCATAGTCGCTATATTGAAGCTTCTGTCAATAATCTGGTTATCGGCTGCCTTTATTTGCCAAATGGTAATCCTGCTCCGGGACCTAAGTTCGACTATAAATTAAGCTGGTTTGAAAGATTCAAAGCTTATGCCCTGGAATTATTTAAAAGTGGTAAACCTGTCATTCTTACCGGGGACTATAATGTAATGCCAACCGACCTGGATGTGTATAAACCGGAACGCTGGGTGAAAGATGCGTTATTCCGCCCGGAAAGCCGTGAGGCATTTAAAAATCTTGTTGAACAGGGATGGACCGATGCAATAAGAAAGCTGCACCCGAATGAGAAGATCTATACCTTCTGGGATTACTTCAGGAATTCATTTGGACGGGATGCAGGCTTACGTATAGATCATTTTCTTCTAAGTCCGGATGTAGACCGTCGGCTCTTGTCTGCCGGTGTGGATCGCTTTGTAAGAGGATGGGAAAAGACCAGTGATCATGCTCCCGTATGGATTGAACTTGCTGATGAATAAGAAAGGAGCATCACATACTCCTTACCAGTTCATATTAGTATTCTCTTATGCCGAATACCGAATACAGTGCGGCAAACTTTGTCACATGTCTCCGACATTCACTTTCATGTCAGCGATCTGGCTAAGAGTTCCCAATACCATCACTTTCATTCCTTTAGTAATGACTGTTGTTTCGGGCGGATTAATAACAAACTTTCCACGTTCGTCCTTTATACCAATGCAGTTTACACCTGTCTTTTTCCAGTCCATAATTTCTTTCAGTGTCTTATCCCTGATTGGTCTTGGAAGTTTGTCATAGCTTACTGATTCAATATGAATAGCCTGGCCATCTTCACCTGAAAGAAAGTCAATAAATTCTAATACATCTGGTTTAGAAACAAGTGTTGCCATATGAGTACCTCCAATCATATCCGGCATGATCACATTGTCTGCACCAGCCTTATACAACTTTGCTGTAGCAGTTGGATTTGATGCCCTGCTTATGATCAGGAGATTAGGATTCAGTGATCGTGCAGAGAGAACTATGAAAACATTATCAGCATCTTCAGGTAGCGTAATCAGAAGAGCCCTGGCTTTTTCCACTCCTGCCCTTATCAGCGCTTCATCATCGGTGGCATCATCAAGTAAATAAACAAGATCATTTGTCTCATGATCCATCCAGTCGTCGAGAATCTCTTTGTTCCTCTCAATAACTGCAAAGTCAATCTTTTGAGCTTTTAATGTTTTTGCAGCTTGTTGACCGTTTCTTCCAAAACCACAGATCACCACATGGTTTTCTTTTTTTTGAATTGCCTGCATAAGCTGTTTGTTTTTAAAATAGATCGTCATCTCACCACTGGCAACAAACTGCGTGAATTTTGCCAGCAGGAGCGTAAGGGTAGAAAAAGAAGTTATTATAAGAACAATATTAAAAGCGCGTCCGGTAGCAGAAAGGGGGTGTATCTCATGATAACCAATAGTAGTGATGGTGATTATCACCATGTACAAAGCATCTAAGAAGTTGTACCCTTCAATCAGCATAAAACCGGTTACACCAAAAAGAATCAGTAAACCGATAATATAAATCCAGCTAATTAAGGGCATTCTCTTTGGGATTCCTGCCATTCTATTGCCTTGGGTTTAATAAAATCTACTCTCTTCAAAGATCAACAGAAGTTTATATAGAACAAAATAAATCAGCAGCTACTCTAAGGACTTTCATGAACTAGTAATCAATATGGCAAGTTCTTCTAGTTCCTTTATTACTGTACATCTTTTTAAAATACATGGTGTATTTTGTAGAATGCTCAACTGGTTTAAAAAAGCTGTATTCAAAGCGGTACTAAATTTATCTAACAAGTTCTCTTCCGATCCTGACCAGGCAAGAGTATTTAAACAATTAACAGACCTATACGACTGCATTATTAAAGGAAGCAGGAATAAAGGTCCTATCATTGAATTTGGATCACAAGACAAGTTCATCATATTTTCTGACCAGCATAAAGGAGCGAAAAATGGTGCCGATGACTTTATGCTTTGCGAACCTAATTATCTGGCGGCACTTGATCATTACTACACGAATAACTTCTTCTACATTGCCTTGGGTGATTCAGAAGAACTATGGGAGAATACATTATCAGCAGTTAAAAAAAATCAACAACCCACATTTGAAAAGGAGAAGAGTTATCTCAGCAGGAATGCCTTTCTAAAGATCTTTGGCAATCATGATCTCTACTGGAGTAATGATCCGCTTGCGTTTCTTCAATTGCAAAATATCTATGGAACTGCAGTCCCCGTCTATGAAGGAGTTGTTCTTAGAACCAACATCAATGGAAAAACACTCGATATATTTTGCACGCATGGTCACCAGGGGGACAAAGTGAGTGATGGCAATTGGTTCAGCAAATTTTTTGTTTCTAAAATCTGGGCACCTTTGCAGTCTTTCTCAAAAATTAACCCGAACACTCCCGCCTATGATGCACAACTGAAGACACTTCACAATAAAATGATGTACCAGTGGAGCAGTGAACAACAAAATTTATTATTAATCACCGGGCATACCCATCAACCGGTATTTGAATCACTTACTCACATTGAAAGAGAATACCGCAGGTTAATGGTTGCACAGAAAGCAAACGATGCTACCATGATTCAGCAACTGGAGGGTGAAATTAAAAAACTCAAATTTGAATATACTCACATCACTGATAATTACTTATCACTAAAACCCACCTACTTCAATTCAGGTTGCTGTTGTTTCAATGACGGTGATATTACAGGCATTGAAATAGAACTGGGGTGCATAAAGCTTGTTAAATGGCATATGAATGGAAATAGGGCAGAGAGAATTGTATTGGAAGAAAGTAGTTTGGAAGAATTAATAAGTAGCAATTAAAATGAGAGTCATTCTACCACCAGCCATAAGTAGGTTGAAGAATGACTCTCTTGCTAATCGGCTATATTAATTACCCACAGCTTTCCAACTGTTATTCTTCCTGTTTACATCCGGCAGCTTTTTATCTGGATCAATAGTAATCTCAGTGATCTTCCCTTTGGGATATAGATAAAGTATATACTCTTCGCCACGCATCCATACTTCTGCAGGCAAATCCATTCTTGTTGTAGTACCACCTGCTTCTTTAATGAGAATAGGTACTGGCATTGCCATTTTATCCAGGTTTTGAATGGTGATTGCTGCACCTTGTTCAGGCTTGGAAGGGCTTACATAACGAACGTCTTTAATTGCCTGGTCAAGCCGGTCATTCGTAAATACCCAGGATCTCCAGAACCATGCAAGATCTTCACCCGCAGCATTTTCCATGGAACGGAAAAAATCCCATGGCGTTGGATGCTTAAATGCCCAGTTGCTTATATACCCGCGAAAAGCAGCATCAAAACGTTTGGGTCCGAGCACTACATCTCTGAGTGCATTTAACATCTGGGCAGGTTTATCATAAGCCGCTGTACCCAGGTATAATTCATGTATAGCATCAGGCTCCATCCATAAGGGATCCATCTTTTCACTAAATGTTAATGCGGCATGATCATCGCCTTCGAAGTAGGAAAATGTATTGAACTCTCCTTTATTAAACTCCTTTGTAGAAAGGCCATTGATAAAGGTGTTAAACCCTTCATCCATCCAGGCATATTTTCTTTCGTTGCTTCCTACGATCATCGGGAACCAGGTATGTCCAAACTCATGATCAGTAACTCCCCATAGGTCTGCACCGCTAGAGGCGAAGCTGCAGAACACAATACCCGGATATTCCATACCACCAACAATACCTGCTACATTGGTTGCCACAGGATATGGATATTCAAACCACATTTTTGAATAATGCTCCAGTGAGCCCTTTACCATTTCTGTACTACGTTGCCATCCATCTTTTTTGATACTCTCTACCGGGTAAACACTCATCGCCAGCGATTTCTTTCCACTCGGAAGGTTTATCCTTGCTGCATCCCAGACAAATGCCCTGGAAGCTGCCCATGATACATCCCTTGCATTTTGCATCTTAAAATGCCATGTAAGATTTCCACCAGCCGGCCGGGAGTTTTTATCATTGATTTCTTCCGCACTTCTTAGCATAACAGTTTTATCACTGCTACGTGCAGCCGCTAACCGGCTCACCTGGGTGGAAGTCAAAACATCTTTTTCATTACCCAGCTCTCCTGAACCAACAACGATAAGATTGGAGGGTGCTGTTACGGTATAGTCAAAGTCGCCATATTCAAGGTAAAACTCTCCCTGGCCGAGATATGGCAAAGTATTCCAACCCTGCACATCATCATACACGCACATACGCGGATACCATTGTGCCACTTCGTAGATCCAGCCGTTACGCGTTTTAAGCCTTCCCATACGGTCAGTGCCATATTCCGGGACGGTAAACTCATAGTTGATGTTGATCTTTGCTTTGTTACCTGAACCTTTTAATGGTTGTTGTAACCATATCTGCATTCTTGTATCCGTAATATTGTATTCGGGGGTATATTTCTTCCCGTCAATGTCAATGGAAATAGATTTAATCACATCGCCCTGCGTGAACCCTGCATTGGAGAATCTTCCACCTGATGCACTCGTCGATGTACTTCTTGAATCAGCACGATAAATGTTTTGATCTACCTGCAACCAGAGGTATTTTAAGTTATCCGGACTATTATTGGTATATGTTAGTTCCATATCTCCGGATACTTTATGTTGGCCTGTATCAAGGGTAGAATTAATCTTATAGTCAGCCTTGTTCTGCCAATAACGAGGTCCGGGTTCACCATTGGCTGAGCGGAATTCATTTCCATTGTTCGGATAAAACTGTGGGTCCCATAAGGTCTTCGGATCAAATTTGGAGTCTTGTGCCGCGGCTATAAAACAATAACACATTGCCATTATTGGCAGTAACATTCTTTTCATGTATCGTTTAGTCTTTAAGATTGAAAATTAGTTATAATGGAGCTAAGTACGTATCTCGTAGATGTATTTATCATTCTTTAAACAAATAATCTTTCCGCTTCCGGCACACTCTCCGGTTTTCCTACATCAATTAACCTGCCACCCGTGTGATCAAAGAAGCTGATCTTATGGTGAGGTGCAAGTGCGAGGTATACATCAATCAATGAAAATTTACCTGTAAAAGGTATTAGGTCAAAGATTGCGGGTTCAAATAAGGCAATTCCGGAATATGCTTTTTCTGAAAGCCCTTCATCCTGAATAACAATTTTCTCCTGGCCTGTATTTGTATTCCTCCAGCCACACAGGCGAGCGTCGTTGTTAAATAACAAATAACGCGATGTTTTCCGTGAACTAACAGCGAGAGTTATAAGCGAACCAGTTTTTTGATGATGAACAAAAAGGTTATTTATGTTGAGGTCGGTAAGTATATCCACATTAATAGTTAAGAACCTGCTTCCTTGCAGGAGAGAACGGGCTTTCAACAATCCCCCTCCGGTTTCCAATACTTCTTCTCTTTCATCGCTTACTATCACTGAAGATTCCCAACCATTATTGATCTTTATGTAATGTTCTATTTCATCTGCGAAATGATGGACATTTACAACCACATTGTTTATTCCCCAGTATTGCAAGTATTCAATGTTGCGTTGTAAAAGGCTTTTGCCATTCACCAATGCAAGCGCCTTGGGATGATTATCTGTCCAGGGTTTAAAACGGGTTCCCAACCCGGCAGCAAATATCATTGCTTTTGTTCCTGTTCTCACAGTATGCACTGATGAATTTATACTCATGATTTTTTAAACAAGCGTCTCCGTCTTTTACAAATCTAATATACCTTATTGCACAAATATCAACCTCTGTCTGTGTAATGCAGGACAGTACAGGATAAATGGTTTTTTTATTTTAACGTTGGTTAACCCCTTTCGCCACAGGCGCTATCTACATTTGTTGCATGATCACTGCTATCCGGAAAAAAGTGCACCAATTCTTTCTTCTTTCCTGCCTGCTTTTATTTAGTACTCTTACCTATTCACAATCAACAGGGTATAGTATAAAAGGCAAAGTAGTTGATGCAGAGACAAGGACGCCTCTCACTGATGCTACAATAACTATTCTTTCTAAGGAAGATTCCAGTGCGGTGGGGTTTTCTGTTGCAGATAAGACAGGAGCATTTGAAATAAAAAACATGAAAGCCGGAAGTTTTATCGTGGGTGTCACCTTTACCGGTTATCAACCTCTATTCAGGAATATTGAAGTGACGGCAGCAAGGCCGGTTGCTGACCTGGACACGTTAAAAATTGTTACCGGTTCCGGCACGCTGGCAACTGTAACCATTACACAAGCTCCTATCCTTGTTAAAAAGGACACAATAGAATTTAAAGCAGGTGCATTTAAAACAAAGCCTAATGGCACAGTGGAAGACTTATTAAAGAATCTTCCCGGGGTTGAAGTGGATAAAGATGGTAATGTAACAGCCCAAGGGGAGGATATTACTAAGGTATATGTTGATGGCAAAGAGTTCTTTAGCAATGACCCAAAGCTTGCAACCAAGAACCTGACTTCTGAGCTGGTTGAAAGTATACAGGTGTTTGACGACATGAGTGACCAGGCTAAGTTCACAAGGATCGATGACGGCAGCAGGCAGAAGTCTATTAACATCAAATTAAAGAAGGACAAAAACAAAGGAGTTTTTGGCAGAAGTAATGTAAGTATTGGTACCAGTGACCGTTACAATGCGAATATTTCTACTAATTTCTTCCGCGATAGGACACAGGTATCACTTCTTGGTGGTGCGAACAACATAAATCGCCTTGGTTTTACATCCAACGACATTATCAGCAACATGGGAGGAATGGGTAGTCTTCAGGGCAGAGGTGGTGGAGGTGGTGGTGGTGGTGGTAACAGAGGAGGTAATCGCCAGGGCACTTTTAATCGTAATAGTTCTCCAACAGTTGCTGATGGAAATACCAAATCCTGGAATGCTGGTGTGAACTACAGGGATGAATGGGGGTCCAAAATGCAATTCAGTGCTAATTACTTTGCTTCGGGTACGGATAGGAAAAATCAAACAAATAGTTACAGGCAGAACTTTTTTACAAATGATTCTTCATCAAAAACGGCAGAAGAGGAATCTACCCTCAATAAAAGCACTAACCAGCGGATTGGCTTCAGGTGGGAATATGCCATTGACAGCATGAACTCACTTCTCATTACACCATCTCTAAGCCTGCAGCATTCCGAATCTCTTTCTTATGATACTATCAGTACAAGTGCGATCAATCCCAAACTGACTTACAATGCAATTGATGGCAACAGTGAACGCACCAGTCAACGAGATGGATGGACCTTTTCGAATAATGCACTTTACCGCCATCGTTTCAATAAGGCAGGGAGAACATTTACAATTGGCTGGACAAATTCTACTAATGACTCCAAAAGTGAGGGAACCAACCGCTCTCCTTATTACTATTACAACCCTGATGGAACACTCTATCGCATCCGCAATCAACAACAACAAAACGATCAAACAACACACTCCAATAACAATACTATCAGCAGTTCTTTAACCGAAATGTTTGGGACCAATAAAGTTTTGGAATTGAACTATGCCTATTCAAATAACAAAAGCAATAGCGATAGGAATACTTATGATTATAATAACCTCTCCGCTAAATACGACATTGTAAACAAGGCACAAACCAATTACTTTGAAAATACCTTTATTTCCAGTCGTATCGGTACTAACTTCCGGGTAAAGCAAACGAAATATGATTACCAACTCGGCGGTGCAGTTCAATTTGCCTATTTACATAATCTGAGTAACAGGGCTACTACGGGTAAGGACAGTATTATGAGTCAACGATATACGAACTTCTTCCCCAATCTTTCTTTCAACTATAATCTCGGCACACGTAAGGCCATTCGCTTTAACTACCGCGGTAGCACCCAGGCGCCCACAGTAAGTCAGCTGCAGGATGTTTTGGATGTTAGTAATCCACTGGTTTATCGCACCGGTAATCCGGACCTGAATCAACAGTTCAATCATACATTAAATCTTAGCTATAACACCTTCGACCTGAAGTCATTCATGTTCATGACCATGAATGTTGCAGGAAGTTTAACCAGCAATAAGATCGTAAACAGTATTGATACAATTAATAAAACAACGCAGTTATACCGTCCCGAGAACGTCAATGGAGCTTATAATCTCTCTCTAAATGGAACTATCGGAATTCCTCTCAAGAAAGTTACTACTGGTAGAAGAAGTCCTATGAATCTAAACCTTACTACTGCCATTCGTCACAGCAGGGACGTTAGTTTACTTTACAAACAATTAAATTATAATTATACGAATTCTATTTCTGAACGTATTCGATTTAGTTACAACATCCAGGATAAACTTGATATTGGTACTCACGCCAGGATCAGTTATAATGATGCACGGTATAGCATTCAATCCAACCTGAATAATAAATACTTTAATTACAACTACTCACTTGATGGCAACTACATTTTCCTCAAACGTTTTATGCTCAATAGTGAGTTCGATTATACCGTAAGAACAGGTATGTCGGACGGGTATAATCAAAGTGTACCTCTATGGAATGGCAGCCTGTCTTACCTGTTATTCAAGAAAAGAAATGGGGAACTGAAGTTCAGTGTAATAGACATTCTTAATCAGAATAAAAGTATTGACCGCAACATTGGAGAAAACTACATTGAAGACACCTATACGCAAGTATTGAAGCGATTTTATATGGTAACCTTCATGTTCAACTTTAACCAGTTTGGAGGCAGGAATGCAGCAAGAGGAAACAGGAACTTTGATCGTCCAATGGACGGTGGTATGCAAGGTGGTGGACGCTTCCGCAGAAACGGCAACTTTTGATCCGATCACATTTACATTCCTTTTTGAAACGGCTGGCCTCCAGCCGTTTTTTTCTGCTACAGTGAAAGAGGAACAACATTTAAAACTGGAACTTTACGCTTTAATCAAATCCTAACGTTTTCCTTTTTGAGGATATAAGGAGAGAGCAGGTGCGGGAAAGTCCTTCAGCCATTTCGTCGTTCAAAATCCTAATAAGCTTTATGACTTTGTGACATATAAACAATGAATCCTCAAATCCTCAAATCCTCAAATCCTCACTTCCTCCCCTTCCTCACATTTTTCTTTTTGAGGAAGTTAGAACTGACCACCGGAATGATAACAATTTGAATAGATTTCGCATGGCTTATGCATGGAGTGTGCATGGACTCTGCATGGACAAACTCCATGCTAACTCCATGCTAACTCCATGCAAACTCCCTACTTACTGCGTGAATTAGCGGTGTAGTCCTAAAATAACTATACAGGTTTAGTGTATAGTTTTTTAGGACGGGTCATAAAAAGAAAACATCAAAATGTACCAGGAAAATCAGCCACACCTTACTTACAGTTTTAATGTTGTAATTGAATGTATAATTGCAAAAAAATCCCACTGTGATGAACATACGCAAATAAAAAATCATTAAATTTGCTTTACTTATTTTCCCCTTTCAAGCGCTCAGAAAGAAAGAAAAAAATACTGTTTTCTACACCTGCATTAAGGGGAGATCCTGGTGATCAAAGGGGTTCATCAACCCACGGAAGATTTTCCAACAGTGATAAGGGTACCATTATAGCAGCCACTAGAAAATACCTACTACAAAACGGAAAACAAAGTGGTTGAACTTTCTTATAAAATAAATATATATAAGAAAAGAAGGGGGAAGTATTGTCTATTTTTCAAATAGACACCTATTAATTTTCCAGGCACAGAACTACAATGAAATATAATTTTTTCGAACAGTTATAAGCAAGAAGATGGCAACTGGTTTTATTCATTTCCCTGTCGCTTCTGAATCATTATCCAGGTGAACAGTTGTTCAAAAAGAGCAAGGTGAAGAAATGAGAATATTAGGATATTAGGAATTGAGGATTTGAGGATTTGAGGATTTGAGGATTCGTTATAGATGGCCAAAAAGTTTCAAGATCACAAAGCCTATTAGTATATCGTCAAGGACGCACCTGATTTCTTATAAGATCCTGAAAAAAAAGTCAGGAAGTGAGGAGCTGGAGGACGTGGAGGATTTAGAGGATTTGATAGTAAAGTGACCAGGTGCGCCACAGTTTACCTTGTAGTGCGCTGTTTTATACC
>JBLNAY010000179.1:0-9458 GCA_050259715.1 Candidatus Dadabacteria bacterium | reverse complement strand
AGCAGGTTGCTGGTCTGATTTGATTTCTTTTACACAGCCGGTTAATATAGCAACAGCAATAAAGCTAAATGCAGCTAGATATTTTTTCATGTGTAGGGTTTTAGAGGTTGAGGTCCTGAATTTACTAAGATTTAATATTTATTCCTATTATATCCATGGCTACAATACAAACAAATTGATTGAAATTATTTACTTAACAGCCACGTGAAAGGTTTTGTCTTACCCTCAAAGTCAAAAGTTGTTGTAGCTTTTGTGATGTCCTTGATCTTACGGGCTTTGAGCTGGCTCTCTTCCAGTACAAATTTTCTGTAATTGGTACTAAACCATAATTCACCTCCATCGCAAAGTATCAGCAGGCAATCATTAATCAATTCAACATGATCCTTTTGTACATCCAGAATGTCTTCCATTCGCTGACTGTTACTGAATGTCGGGGGATCCATTATAACCAGATCGAAGGTACCCGGAGGTGCCTGTTTAAGGTATTGTTTTACATCTGCATGTATCAACTCATTGTTATTATTGGCGGGAAAGTTCAACTGGATATTTCTCTCAGCCCATTTGAGATAAGTTTTAGAAAGGTCGACCGTAATTACCTTGCTTGCACCTCCTGCAAGTGCATAAACTGAAAAGGAACCTGTATAAGCAAATAAATTCAGTACTCTTTTTCCTTTTGCTCTTTCCCTCACCATCTGTCTTGTAGCCCTGTGATCGAGGAATAAGCCGGTATCCAGGTAGTCACTCAGATTAACGATAAACTTTAATCCGTTCTCATCAACAATAAATTCACTCTTCTGATCTCCTATCTTCTGGTATTGCCCAAGTCTCCCGGGTTTTCTTTGCCTCAGCTTTAAAAAGATGTTCTGTTTATCTATTCCCACCACCGTACTCATTATCTGAAGGCATTGTTCCATCCACTGATCATGCTGCTCTTCTGACATTCCATGTCTTCTTTTATATTCAGAAACATAAAGCCGTCCTTCATATACTTCGATCATAAAGGGGAATTCCGGCAAATCATGATCGTATAGCCGGTAACAGGTGATCCCCTGTTTTTTCGCCAGCTTGCCAATGTGCCTGTTTACCTTTTGTAACCTGTTGCTAAACATTAAATATTTGTCAAACGGTTGGTTCATTACCAAATATTTTAGAACTTCGATTCTCTTCTTTTCTCAAATGTACTCCAGGTGGCGTATGCAATTGTAGATATCGAAACCACGGGCGGACACGCTGCAGCAAACGGGATCATCGAACTCTCTGTAAAGGTGTTGGAAGGAACAGAAGTAATTGAAGAATTTGAAAGCCTAATCAATCCCGGACAACCCATACCAAAATACATCAAGGCTCTTACAGGCATTACAGATGAAATGGTTCAGTCAGCGCCCAGCTTTGAAGAAGTTGCACAAAAGGTATTTACTGTATTACAAGGAAATGTCTTTGTAGCTCATAATGTAAATTTCGACTATTCTTTCCTTAAAAGTCACCTTGCTTATTACGGGTATACGTTCAATGAAAAAAAGCTGTGTACAATCAGGCTCGCGCGCCAGATCTTTCCTGGGCTTCCCTCCTACAGCCTTGGTAACTTATGTTCCTCTTTAAACATCGAACTGGTAAATCAACATCGTGCAGGTGGCGATGCTTCAGCAACGGTTACTCTATTTAAGAAATTGCTGGAAAACGATAGACAGGATTACATTAAAACAAGTCTTCACCGCAACTCGAAGGAAAGAGTATTACCTCCCAATGTACCCCAGTCAGATTTTGAAGCATTACCTAAGCAGTCGGGCGTATATTATTTCCATAATTCAAAGGGAAAAGTTGTATACGTTGGTAAAGCGAAAAACATCAAAGCAAGAGTAAACAGTCATTTCAGCAATAATTCCGACAGCAGGCAAAAGCAGAATTTCATGCGGTACACCTATTCAATCAGCTACAAAGAAACGGCTACAGAATTAATGGCTGCCATACTGGAATCTACTGAAATAAAAAGGCTATGGCCTCAATTCAATACATCTCAAAAACTCCAGGATGAAGTCTTTGGTATTTTCGTTTATGAAGATCAGAATGGCTTTATGAGGTTAGCTATAGAAAAGAAGAGAAGGAATTCTAATCCCATTTATACATTCAATTATAAGGTGGATGGTCATGGAGTATTACGAAAGTTGATGAAGGAATATACATTGTGCCCCAAACTTTGTTTTATGCAAACGGACAATGAAGAATGTGTAGGGATAATTGAACATCATTGTCATGGTGCCTGCCAAAAAAAAGAAGAGCCTCATATATATAATGAAAGAGTGATGAAAGCAGTAGCCTCCCTGACTCACAGGCCATCTTATATTGTATTGGATAAAGGCCTGTCAAAACACGACCAATCGTGTATTCTTGTCCTCGAGGGAAGTTTCTTCGGTATGGGTTATTTACCTAAAAATCTAGATAGCGTTTCAGAACCAGTATTGAAGGAATACATTACACCATACAAGGAAAATAGTTATATTAAAGTGCTGCTGAACTCCTATACAAGTATTAATCCGCACCAGGTACGACACTTATCTACCTAGCCGGCTAACCATTCGAATTCTTCAGACTTCGGCATTTCATCAAACACATGCCTTACAATCTCAGGCGGTGAGGTCAGCTTCCGTTGAACGGTATTGATCCATGCTCCGTCAACATTGATAATAGCAGCAAGCACGTCGTTCTTGGTGATATGATGTTGAATACTCCATCTCGAATAGTCCTTTTTTGCTTTGAGAAGGTGAAGATGAATCTTCACCTCGTCACCCAAACGAATTTCTTTCCTGAACATGCATTCTTCTCTAAACAGGATAGGTCCAAAATTATGCTTCACCATCACTTCAGCTGTCAGCTGGTGTTCATTTAAAAACTCTATCCGGCAAAAGGCACCCCAGTCATAATAAACAGAGTGTCTCAGGTGAAAATTTGGATCCAGGTCCGACCACCTGATTTGTATTATTTTGTAGTAATCATTCATATCAACGCTTTTTTTAACTGCAGGAAACCCAAACCGGCAAGCAGGCAAATGCAAAAGTCCACTATCCAAAGAATGGAAAAGCCTGCATGTTGTGCAATTTGTGCTCCCATGGTAGGAGCAACTATACTCGCCATAGCAAAGGATAAAGTATATACTGATGCATACTGTCCCCTGTTTTGTTCCTTACTTCTGTTTACCCAAAAATTATTAATGAAGGGGAATAACAACATCTCTCCGAAGGTCACCATTATAATACTGACCAGGGCAATTATTCGCAGCGTCCCTGTATTTAGAAAAATAAACGAAAGGCCCATAAGTATGGAACCGGCGATTACATAAATAATGGCATCTTTTTTCTGCTCCAGTTTGTAAACAAGTATCATTTCAACAAACGCAATGATTAAACCATTCACCGCCAGTAAAGCCCCAATGCTTGCCTCGTTCATGTGCAACTGCTCTTTATAGTAAATGGGCATCATGGTAAAAAGCTGGAAGAAACAGGTACCGATTAGAAAAAGGAAGAACATACCTTTCAGGAAAACCTTGTCAGAATAAGCTGTAATATATTCACTGGAAAATACTCTCTTTTCTTTCTGAATTCTTTTATTGTAAGGTGATAGAAACAGGTGTAGAAGAATGGAGGCCAGAATGCAGGTAATCCCATCTACCCAGAATAAAAGCTGGTAATTAATACTGGCAAGAATACCTCCAATAGCAGGTCCAATCGTCCATCCTATGTTAATGGCCAGCCGGTTTAACGAATAACAGCGGGTCCTGTTGGCTTCTGTACTAAAAGCAGCAATAGCCGCAGCATTGGCAGGCCGGAAAGATTCACCCAGTGTGCTCAATACAAAAATACAAACGGCTAGTTGAGTAAATGTTTGCATTCGGCCCAACACAAAGAATAAAACGCCATTTAGAAGAAGACTGAATACCTGTACATAATGAAAGCCTATCTTATCGGTTAATTTACCTCCCAGGAAGCTTCCAACAATTCCGCCGCTGCCAAAAGCAGCCATTATATAGCCTGCCTGCTGAAGAGAAAAACCATTGTGGGTAAGATATACGGTGAGGAAAGGAAGTACCATGGTGCCGCTGCGGTTCACCAGGATTACGATCGCCAGCCACCACATTTGCCTTGAAAGGCCACTATATGCATTTTTATATAACTGGACCGATGCCTTTAACACCGGGCTAAATTAATTTATCCTTCACAACCTTTTTGATCACTTAGGTTATTTTTGTCGCTTAAGAAATAAAAATGAAAAAAGTATTAGTTATTGCCTTTTGCTTTTCCTTAGCCCTGGCGAATGCTCAAAAACCTGCCCCTAAGAAGACTACTCCTGTTTCACATCCGGCTACAACATCGGTATCTTTAAAAACTTTAAATGATTCTGTCAGCTACGCTATCGGGTTAAGTGTGGCTAGCTTTTATTCTCAACAGGGTATCACTAAGTTGAATACCGCAGCCCTCACAAAAGCTATCAATGATGTCATGTCCAAAAAACAGGCATCTTTAAATGAACAACAAGCAAATGATGTAATTATGAAATACATGGAAACAGCCCAGGCTGAAAAAATAAAACCAACTATTGCAGCAAGCGAAGCTTTCCTGGCTGCCAATAAAAAGAAACCAGGCGTAAAGACCACTGCTACCGGTTTACAGTACGAAGTAATCAAAGAAGGTATCGGCCCTAAGCCTACAGCAACTGACACCGTTGTTGTTAATTATGCCGGAACCTTGATTGACGGAACTGAGTTTGATAATTCTTACAAAAGAGGTACTCCGGCTGAATTCCCGGCCAACCGAGTAATTCCCGGATGGACAGAGGCCTTACAGCTAATGCCTGTAGGTTCCAAGTATAAACTTTATATTCCTTATCAACTGGGTTACGGCACCCGTGGTGCCGGTGGTTCTATCCCGGGCGGTGCAGCACTGGTATTTGAAGTGGAATTACTTTCAATTAAAGGCAAATAACCCTTGTTTATTCAAGAAAAGAGGTTGGCTGCAAAGTCAGCCTCTTTTTTTATGTAGCAACCCTTAAACTATTAGGTCTTTAAAACATTATTAAAGGCCGGGAGCAACATTAAACGTTAAACCTTGAACGTTAAACGTTAAGTAATGCCGGCACGCTCAACTCCCCCTCCTCACCGGATCCGCAATGTCAAAGAACAAAAGGATTACGGATTTGGAATTGTATTCTCCTTCTAAATCCTTAAATACAGTTGCACGTTCAGAACTGTGTTTTGAAATCCCCTACAAAAATATGATGGTGAAAACAGTCTGTTTCCCGTTTGGGCACGTTTGGGAACGAAAGGGCACTGAAAGGAAGGAAATGGATCTTTTAGTCTCTTCCCATAATTATTACGGCTTTATGGCGGGAACCAAATGAGTTTAGAAGTACATAGGCTTTTCGTGCTATCTGAATCAGTCATCACGAAAGGTAGATGGTACTGTCATCACTTTTGCAACCGTTCTATTTATAAGTTGAGGAGGTTGGGAGGGTTGAGAAAGTTTAGAAAGTTTAGAAAGTAACCTTTAGAAGCAGCTTGCATTTTAGCAGAGCCACCCCTACTGCGGCCATAGCCGCAGAGTGCCCAATCGGAGTTAGTGTCGATAGGCAGACTGCCAGGCTGAGATAGCCTACTGAAGCTCAATCGGAGTTCTCGTGATAAGAATTACTACAGATAGGCAGAAGCCCTGGGGATTGGGGCTCCAGGGACTGAGCTGAGATAGCCTACTAAAGCTTCATCGAGCTGTCAGTTGGAACAGTTAAAGAAGGACTGAAATCATGTACGATAGAAAAGCCCAATCGGAATTACTGCAGATAGGCCGCCTACTGAAGTGTCATCGGAGCGAAGATGATTTTATTCCACTTTTCTCGTTGAAGAAAGAAAAGTGGAGTCCAGCCTGCATGACGTAGTCGGCCGAAAAGTTCAAGAATGCACTATGCTCCGCAATAGTTACAGCCGCATTGAGAATAGCAAAGTAACTTTGGAGAAACTGCTAAACTTTTTTAACGTATATGTATTGTTGTTCTTCCGCTGCGGACTAATTGCAGTTAGCTATTCTCTTTTACTCCAATATTCTTCCTGTATCGGTATCAATATAAACTCCGAATGAAGCTAGATTATAATCATATTTCGAACTATCGTACGTAATAGAATTTTGCAGATAACTATTAAGCTTAACTAATTGTTCTTCATTAATGTCATAAGGATCATACAATAGAGGATCTCCTCTTTCGTAGGGCTCGAAAATCTTTAAAAGCTGCTCTAATGGTATGTGACTGATATCTATCTCTTCCAGTACATCGTCCGTTCCTTTTCTGTACACTTCTATGACTCGTTGAACTCTAAGCAACTTCTTATTTTTCATGTCTTAGATTTATAATGTTGATGCAGCAAGTACTAAAGATGTTCCACCTGTCTCTGGAGCCGCAAAAATTGCAGCTCCCCATTTCAGAGTTTCCCACAATATGATACCGGTCGTTACTACTACAGTCGTATTTCCCATTGTATTTGCTGAAACAGGATATGTCCATCTATCTGGTTTAGGGGGAGAACCATTATTTAACTCTCCAGTCTCCGGATCATACCCCCCATGATGAGTTCCTGGCTTGCCATTCTTGTCATACTTCTCCACCTCTCCTTTCTCACTATCCCATTCTAATATTTTCCCATCTTTATCATACCATCTCCACCTTTTACTCTCAGGATGTTTAGTAGCACGTCCTGTGCCTGGAAAACCTGGTAAACCATTGTTTCTATAATCCTTAGGAACTGGAGTATAGTAAACTTGATTAAAGTTGGGATCAAGAATATTTAAAGAACGTTGATTGGAACCATATCCCTGCCAAGCGAATCCAAAATCTGAAAAATTACTCTGCGTTCTGGCAGTTCCTTTATGCGAAGTTACTGTTACTGTTTCGAGTGCCACATTTGCGAGGGCATGCTCGCCATTTACCACAGTATCTTTTAGCCCTAAAGGATCAACCCGAAGAATAGGATTATCTGATCCAAATTGATAAGGCGACCAAGAGTCTCTCATTTCCGCAAGAGGATCAATTTGCCAAAACTTACCAAGTTGTAGGTCTAATGTTCGGTAGGAAGCATCATACTGGTTAAGGTCTAATTCTGTTGTCTGGTCAATACCATTAAACTTCTTACGGTTCTCTATCCCTCCTGCCGACTTACTACTAATTCCTGTCATAATTAGTCCAAACGGATAATAATGCGTCTCCTCCAACAATGGTCCTCTAATATGCGTTACCTGAAGATTGTCAAAGAACACATCAATATTAGGGGTTTCATTTGAAACATACACATATAAATAACCATTTTTGTCAATCGGCAGGTTATTAAACTGGTGGTACTGTCATCACTTAAGTAACAGTTCCTGTATTCTCAGATTTATGTGAGATGTGCTGATCGTTAATGTGTAGTGGTAGTTTGAGCAACTCGATAAAAAAGAAAAAACCGCTTGCTATGCGGTTTTAGATGCCTTCCTTGGTAAGAAAAAAATGAAAGACGCCTTTAGCACTGTGCTTACTAATGTAAATCTATAATACAAATGCCGCAGTTGATGCGGCTTTTGTTGTTTAATTTTTTCTTTTAGTCTGGGTCACCTAAAATTTTAAACCGCCCTTTTGAAGAATTATAAGTAATGACTTTACCACTATGTGGATATTTTTTTGAACGAAAGTAAGTATCAACATCTTGCTCTTCGCATTGCCAATTTGAAATGGAATATGCCAGTTTAGGCTTTAGCATTATTACATTTAAAATTGTATCTCCAGTGCTATTTATTGTAAATAAGTATATGCGAAAGAAATTCCTATAACGATTATTATAACTACTTTTTACCAAATTTTCAAACTTGGTAATTTCAGCACTTCTGTTCTCTACTTCTATAATAAAAGGCTTTACTGCATACCCAATAGGGCTTTCATAATTCTTTACTTCATAACTGCCGCATTGCATTTTGTTAAGAGAAATTAACATGTCCTTCGTATTTATAATTTGCTTTGATACATTACAGGAAGTAAATATCAATAGTCCAATTATTAAAAATAGCTTCATGATTTTTTGTTTAAAATATTCTAAGAAACAATTGTAACGCATGGAATGTAGGCATACTAACACCTTGAGAAGAAAGTCCTGCTGGCATTGGCTGCAGGTTTTCAGATGCATTAAGGATTACGCCTTGAGTTACTCCATTTGTTTCTTGATAAGCAGTTCTAAGTGGTAAATCATTAGCTTGCCGCAGAACGTTTTCATAATACATGGCATTATATTCATCAACGCCCCTTTTATCATCTCCTGTGCCAAACCAGTACGCATTTCTAATCCCTAAATTTTGGTCAAACTTATGAGCCATCTCATGACCAAGTATTACGTAGCTTGGGGAGGACATGCTTTTACCACCCTGGAGTATTTTATCAGGACTACTTGATGACCCATTATAATAGATATTAAAGTCGTCTGTTCTGTTACTGTTAGGGTCTCCATTCTTAATGTAATGGTCTTTTGTATCTGTCGCTAAATTGCCAACTATTGTATTACCCAAATCATTCTTTTGGTTCGTTTTTAAATCACTAAGAACCATGTTTGAAAACTTTGTTGTCTTTCCACCATATGCAGTTCCATCTTTATTATTCCAGCGTTGGTTTTTTTCATCCAAAGTAAGATTTGCTTTCTTTCCAAAAATTCCTAAGAACCCAGTTCTAAAACTCATTCTTAAAGTATCACCTAACGGGTCATTGTAAAGAATAGGATTGTTATTCATTGCAGAGTACAAACTTTGGGCATAATCTGGCTTTGGGTCTATCTGCCACCACCTGCCAAGCTGTGGGTCAAGGCTTCTGAAATTTGTTGCGTATAATTCTAAACCGCTTCCGTCACTAAATTCTTTGTTCTGTAATTCTGAACCTTTGTTGTATTTGTATTTGTTTTCAGGACTTCCAAAATTTAAGGCTCTTGATGAGATGCCTTGCATCTGTAACCCAAACGGATAATAATGCGTCTCCTCCAACAATGGTCCTCTAATATGCGTTACCTGCAAGTTGTCAAAGAACACATCAATATTAGGGGTTTCATTTGAAACATACACATATAAATAACCATTTTTGTCAATCGGCAGGTTATTAAACTGGTGTATTTTGAATTCCTGGTCAGCTCCAACCTGCTCAAATCCTGAGGAGGAACTTACAAATTTGAATTGCTCGTCAAATAAAACCCAGTTTACAAATGCTTTTGGTTTTGATGTGTTGTACCCGCTTTCGGTATTTAAAAAGCTTTGTACAGGAGTATTCAGTGTTCCATTAGATGACAGGTCAGAACTAGTTGCTTTTGTACTTACTGAACCCACACTATTTGTCATTGCATTAACCAGATCATTAAAAACATTATTTGGTGAGCCAGGCGTAGTTCCATTTAACTTATACCAGCTGCTTACCCTTAT
>JBLNAY010000178.1:0-4285 GCA_050259715.1 Candidatus Dadabacteria bacterium | reverse complement strand
CAGGATCCTGTGAAAGAAAATGGCGGATGGACACTGGAGATGATAGATCCCAGAAATCCATGTGGTGGAATCACAAACTGGAAAGCCAGTGTACATCCTGCAGGAGGTACACCGGGTAGAAGAAATTCTGTGGATGGAGGAAATCCCGACAATATACCTCCTGAATTAATACGTATATACGCTACAGATAGTGTAACCTTAATGGCTGTCTTTAATGAGCCGCTTGACAGTGTGACTGCAACTGTTCCATCCAATTACAAGATCAATGATACATCCCCGGTCAGTTTGTTTATGAGCGGTCCTGTTTTTAATATCGTAGAAATAAAATTGGCATCTCCTCTTCAAAAGAATATAGTATATGAACTGGTTGCAACTGGTATAAAGGATTGCAAAGGAAATATTATAGGAGTGCACAATAGAGCTAAAGCAGGACTGTCCTCTAAAGTCGAACCTTCAGATCTTGTAATCAACGAGATACTTTTTAACCCACGTCCATCACAGTATGATTATGTGGAGTTATATAACAACAGTAATAAAATCATAGATGGAAATTCAATTTATATAGCTAACAGGAATGCTGTGGGAGCCATAAGCTCTTCTCACGCATTGAGTTCAGTTCCATACTTCATTTATCCTGGAGAATACCTGGTAGTAACACAAAGTGCTTCGGCATTGCAGATGGGATATTTCGTTCAGAAACCTGGAAGTATCATGACTATTTCATCCATGCCTTCGTATCCTGATGATAAAGGAATTGTTGTAATTACAAATGAGCAGCAGGAGGTGATAGATGAAGTTTCTTATTCAGAAGACTGGCATTTTGGTTTATTGGATAATAAGGAGGGGGTTGCTTTGGAAAGAGTGAATCCATCCGGAAGTTCCAATCAATCCAATAACTGGCATTCTGCCTCAACTTCTGTAGGATATGGCACACCTACTTATCGCAATTCGCAGTACATGCTTGAGGACTTAAGTAATGCAAAGATCGAAGTAACCCCGAAGATCTTTTCTCCGGATAATGATGGATACAATGACATCGCAACTATTTCTTACCATTTGGATACCACAGGTTATATGGCAAACGTGATGGTATTTGATGCACAAGGGAGAATAATTCGCAGGCTGGTAAAAAATGATCTCGCTGGCTACTCAGGTAAATGGACCTGGGATGGGTTTGGTGAAAATCATGAAAGACTTGCAATAGGGACTTATATAGTCTATACAGAGTTCTTTAACCTGCAGGGTAAACGCAGAACATTTAAGAATAGTGTTGTTTTAGCGAGGCGTTTAAACTAGCTCAATATCAAAGTTCACCAGCTCCTGGAACTGGGCTAACCTTTTGTCGATATCATCTTTGGTAACTTCCTTGAGCCGCTCGGGGCCGAACTTCTCTACACAGAAACTCGCCATCGCCGAACCGACAATGATGCCCGTCTTCATGTTGGCAAAAGAAATGTCCTTAGTCCGGGCCAGGTGTCCCATGAAACCACCAGCAAAGGTGTCACCGGCACCCGTAGGATCAAAAACATCTTCCAGCGGCAGGGCAGGAGCAAAGAATACCTGGTCTTCGTGGAAGAGCAAAGCACCGTGCTCCCCCTTCTTGATGATCAGGTATTTGGGCCCCATCTTCAGGATCTTGTGCGCTGCCTTCACAATGGAGAACTCGCCCGTCAGCTGCCGGGCCTCCGCATCATTGACCAGCAATACATCTACCATCGACAGCACCTTCTTCAGGTCGTCAAGGGCTACTTCCATCCAGAAGTTCATGGTGTCGAGCACAATGAGCTTCGGCCGGTTCTTCAGCTGGTTGATGACGTCTATCTGTATCTGCGGGCTGAGATTGCCCAGCATCAGGAACTCGGAATCCTGGTAGGAGTCCGGGATGCGCGGCTTGAAATCGGCCAGTACATTCAGGTCGGTGATCAGCGTATCCCGCGTATTCATGTCCATATGGTACTTGCCGCTCCAGAAGAAGGACTTTTTATCGGCGATCACTTCCACTCCTTCTGTTTCCACGCCACGGCTTTGCAACTCTTTGAGTTCCTCTTTGGGGAAATCATAGCCAATAATGGAAACCTGCTGCACCGGCTTAATAAAGTTGGCGGCGGCATAGGCAACATAGGTAGCCGACCCGCCAACGATACGGTCTTTCTTTCCAAAGGGAGTTTCTATAGCGTCAAAGGCCATAGTACCAACGACGATCAGGGACATTCTTCTTTCTGTTTTGGCCTGTAGCTTTTAGGTGGCTACAGGAGGTTACTCCCGGCATCTTTGCTTTCCGGGGTGGCAAACCTAAGTTTTTTGCGTGAGAGATCGCCTTACACTCAACATTAAAAACAGCGATGCTAACAATTTGTTGGTGAATACGGGAAATATTCTTAAAATTATAATGAAACTTAAACCACGATTATGAAAAAGTTCTTCAGGTACTTACTGTTTACAGTAGGCGCTATCGTCCTGCTGGCCGGCGCCTTCGCCGCCTTTATTGCGCTCAGGGGAGTTCCTCATTACACTCCCCAAACCGTCAGTCTTAAAATAGCGTCTACTCCCGACCGTGTGGAAAGAGGCCGGCAACTTTCAGCCATGCTGTGTAATGACTGTCACATGGATGCCTCTACCGGGAAACTGAGCGGCCGCCGGATGGCCGAAGTATCGCAGTTCGGCGAGATCCACTCCAGGAACATCACCAATGATCCCGAATATGGCATTGGCAAATGGACCGATGGACAGCTGGCTTTCTTATTACGTACGGGCATCAAACCGGACGGGCGCTTTTTACCTATCATGGCAAAGCTTTCGAAGATGTCGGATGAAGACCTTCATTCGATTATTGCTTTCCTGCGCTCCGACAATCCATGGGTGCAGGCCGAAGATGCCAGGACACCGGATACGAAATACTCGTTCTTTGCCAAATTCCTCACCAACATCAAGGCCATAAAACCAATGGAATATCATAGCCATGTGGCGGAACCCGATACCACCAATGCCGTGAAATGGGGTGAGTATGTGGCCCTGAACAGGGTGGAATGCTACACCTGCCATTCAGCGGATTTTGCCACCGACAATTTCAATGATCCTCCGAAATCAAAAGGATATTTTGGTGGGGGTAACACCTTTAAGATGCCCGATGGCAGTGTCATCCACTCTCTTAACCTCACTATGGATGAAGAAACGGGCATCGGCAGCTGGAGTGAGGAGACTTTTGTAAAAGCGGTAAAGACCGGTATTGTTCCCAACGGCCCGGCGGTGAGAGCTCCCATGAAGCCCTATACTTTTCTCTCTGATGGAGAAGTGAAGGCTATCTATGCTTACCTGAAGACCATTCCGAAGATTCATAATAAAGTTGACCGCGGGCTGTAGCCCGGCTTCACCCTCTATACGAGTGATTTACCAGTCCCCTTCGGGGGACTCTCTTTTTCCTTATCTTCTTACCTGGTAAGAAATTACAAGAAGCTTTTCTTTTGTAAGAGAAAAGTGGTAATAGCTTTTTTTTGAATTCATATTTCTATAAGTTCTCTCCTAACTTTTCCCCTTGATGGGAAAAGTTACAAAAGGATCAAGAACGTCCCGAAGCTCCGCCGGACGTGCAGGCCAGTGCACAACAGGCATTCATCACAGGTTATCTCATTTCCTGTATTATCAGTTCTTCTATTTATTTCAGTCAGCACTTTTGAATACAAACAATCTTTTCATGATACACATGCTTTAGCAAAATACTGCAGGCGCTGTATTGCGCCACTTCAACTACAATGCTCAAGCGTAAATCAAGCGGCGCAATAAGGCGCTGATAAATTCTTCAAGGTGCAAGGGCTCTAAATTCAGTCAGTCGCCCCAGGTTTTGCGCCTTATTCTGCGCTTAGTTAAGGAACTCATACCTACTAATGCATGCTAGCAGAATACAGCGCCTGCAGTATCTGACTATGGGAGCTGACTGTTTAAAACAACTTCACAAAACCTGTAGTGAAGCGATTATTGTTGAGAAGAACTGGAAGGTTGGTGAATGATGCAAACTGTGAAACTGCCGCCTGTGCGTCGGCACGGCAGGCCTGCGGAGCATAGGCCCTGCCTAGATCTTTTTGGTTACTTTTTGTAGCAATGACAAAAAGTAACATAAGAAAATTACTTAAGTTACTATTCATATCTATAAGAAGGATCACTACTTTATTGGCATGACAAAAGAGGAATTACCTTTGGTAAACACCATATGATACATTTCCATTCCCTTAAAGTCCAGAGAGTAAACAGGGAAACAGAAGACTGTGTTTCCATCTCCTTCGAAGTGCCG
>JBLNAY010000177.1:0-9002 GCA_050259715.1 Candidatus Dadabacteria bacterium | reverse complement strand
AGTTGGCAGGAATTCAAGCTATATATTGATAATTTTTCTGAAAACTGGGCTTATCGCGGACAGGCATCTTCTGAATGGCTATTGAATAATGCCATTGAGCGTACGGAATATATTCAACATTACGAGGGAATTGAAGTAGAATTCCTCGCTGAATTCCAGAGAGGGGCACGTAATTATCTAAGCAAAGATGAAACGCCTAGCCATATAATAGAATGGCTCGCACTGATGCAGCACCATGGAGCTCCAACGCGCCTGCTTGATCTTACTAAATCACCCTTCATTGCTGCCTATTTTGCTTATGAACTGGCCTTTTTAAATGAAGACTCATCAGTTGCCATTTGGTGCGTCAATATAGAAGTGTTGAAAAACAGGTCATTGGAGATTCTGGGTGGTGAATTTGCAGATGCTTTAAAGGAGACGAACAACCTCATTAATGAAGATCTGTTTGAGAAGGTATTTTATGAAAATAAAAAGAACCTGGTATTCCCTGTTGAGCCGTTCAGAATGAATCGGAGATATTCTTTACAGCAGTCAATTTTTATAAGCACCGGTACATCTAAGGTGCCACTGATGGATCAGTTAATGTTTTTGAAAAGAGATCTGCCGAAAGCAGTTGTTAAAATCGAGATGCCTTCAAAAGATAAAAAACTCGCTTTAAGAGACTTACAAAAGATGAATCTGAATAGAGCAAGCTTATTCCCTGACCTGGATGGTTATGCCACTGCATTGCGTTTAAGATATGACAGTATGAAGTCGCCTGGAGAATGGGAAAAAGAGCAGGAAATAAAGAACAGCGATCATGAATATCCCTTCTTTCCATAATGTGTCTTATATGTTGATTAATATTGGTTTCAATATTGAGAAAGTTCATCTTTTTTTACTTAAACTTGCCAGACATTTATTGGTAAATAAAGAGCGGATATTGCCGAAAATGTTAACAGTGTATTGGAAAACCCAGGCAGTATTTATCAGTCTAAAATCCAAATTCATTGAAAATGACCAGATATCTACATAGTCTTTTTACCTATTTCGAACAAGTTTTAAATCCCGCAGAAGGAAAGGGAATATGCGAGAAAAAACGTAAGAAAAGGAGCAAGGTAATCTCGATAAACCAAGCTTCCCCGGAATGCTATAATAGCAGATCCACTATCAGTGCTAACAATGATAAAATAAGACGTAATCCTGCTCCGTGACAAATATTAAAGGCAACTTTTTCAAAACTGTATCTTTACCGGTACAGTCATTTTTATGGGTGTATTGAGACAATTAGCCGAATACCTCTATCTACGAAAACCAGATCCCAACAGGCCAAAGACAACATTTGTAAAGTATATGCATGGCATTAACAGGTTAAGCCTGTTTATGTTTATTCTTGCATTGTTGATTCTTGCTTATAAGTTGATCTTCAGGAAGTAGATTGTAGAAAATCCACTATTTCTTGGGCTGCTCTCGCAGATGCCCCTTCATTTTGCTTTAACTGCTTTCTAAGGCGGTCGTAATCTTCCCTCATCTGAGTTAAACGTGAAGCATCATACAGAATGGCATTTAACTCCTTTACAATATTTGATACAGTCAAATCATTTTGTATAAGTTCTGTAACAACCGGCTTATCCATTATCAGATTTACCAGGGAAATGTATTTAATGCTTATCAGCCGCTTCGCAATCTGGTAGGAAATGGCGGACCCTTTATAACAAACTACCTGGGGAACTCCAAACAACGCGGTTTCTAATGTAGCCGTACCGGAAGTAACCAATGCAGCCGTTGACTTTTTTAACAACGTGTACGTTTGTCCTGCAAAGGCAACTTTGATGTTGGGATAACCGGTCAGTAATTTATTATATAATTCAATTGGTTGACTTGGAGCCTGGGATATAATGAAGTCATATTGAGGAAATTGTTTTGAAGCTTCCAACATGATTGGTAGCTTCACCATTATCTCTTGTTTACGGCTTCCAGGTAAAAGAGCAATAATATCTTTATTAGCAGGTTCTTGCGAACGTGCTGTTTTATCTCCTATGTTTTCATTAGATGGGCTGAAACTAATCAGCAGGTTGGTTGTGTCATTTAACCTTTCTTCAACTACCTGCACCAAGGGGTGCCCAACATAAACTACATTGTAATCCCAGTTATGATAAAACTCTTTTTCAAAAGGTAGGATTACCAGCATTTTGTCTACCACTCTTTTAATCAACTTAACCCGGTTTTCCTTCCACGCCCATACCTGTGGAGATATGTAATAGATTACTTTATAACCGGCTTCTTTAGCCCATTTGGCCATTCTGAGATTGAAGCCCGGGTAATCAATGAGCACCAGGACATCAGGCGCAAATTGCTGTATGTCCTTCTTGCAGAATTTCATATTTGCTATAATGGTGGGAAGGTTCTTTATTACTTCAATAAAGCCCATAAAAGCTAATTCTTCATAATGCTTGACCAGTTTCCCACCTGCCTGCTCCATTAAACCTCCACCCCAGCAACGTATTATAGCTCCCTTATCAAGGTTCAATAATTCCCTGATTAGATTACTGCCATGAAGGTCACCGGAAGCCTCTCCTGCAATGATGTAATACTTCATTGGGTTAAAGATAGAAGATGTGTGATAATGAAAATCGTTTAAAGGTTTAATGGTTTTATCATTAATGGAACCATTAACCAATAGATAGCTTTAAACAAGGAGAAGAAATGCAGTACTAGTTACATAAGAACTTTTAACAGGAGGACTGCTATACCATATAAGAGAGTGACAGCAAAAATTCCCTTAGCTGTTTGATCTTTATGAGTGTTTACATAATAAGTAAACATAGCGATGTTTGCAACAAGGCACCAGACACCGAAGAAAGTGATCAATCTTCGTTCGGAGAAGAAGTACTTAATGAATTCGTTTAATCCAAAGCTGGAGAACCGAATAAAGTAAATAATAATAAATACCAAAACAGGTAGGAAAAGGCCCAGGACCAATCCTAGCTTAAGGTTGTCTCTGTTTAGTAAAAATGTCCCAGTCGTTTTCAAGTTTCTCTTTTAGTTTATAATTGGTAAGATCAAATTGAACGGGAACAACACTAACAAAATTGTTCGCCAATGCCCAAACATCTGTATCGGTTCCTTCATCGAAATTAACAAACTCACCTGTAAGCCAATAATATTTACGGCCATGGGGGTCATCCCTTTCTATAAAGTCTTCCTCATATTTCGCATACGCCTGCCTGCAGATCTTAACTCCTTTTACTTCCTCGATGGTCGCTATTGGGAAATTCACATTAAGGACACAATGCTTATTTACGGGATGCTTTAGCATTTGCTCCACTAATAAACGGGCATATTTACGCGCGGCTGAGAAATCTGCATCAATACTGAAATCGAGCAGGGAAAAACCTATGGAAGGAATGCTTTCAATAGCTGCTTCCACTGCTGCGGACATGGTTCCCGAGTAGATTACATTAATACTGTGATTGGCGCCGTGATTTATTCCACTAAGGCAAATATCAGGTTTGTGATGAAGAACTTTATCTACAGCGAGTTTTACACAATCCACCGGTGTGCCTGTGCATTGATAAGCTTCCACATCTTCGAAGAAATTGACCTTATGCAGGCGCAGCGGAACACCGATTGTAATGGCGTGTCCCATACCTGATTGGGCTTTATCAGGTGCCACAACCACTACTTTGCCAAGGTCTTTTACGGCGTCTATCAAATTCTTAATTCCGGGAGCGGTAATTCCATCATCGTTTGTTATTAATATCACCGGTTTCTTCTTCTCTGTCATCATCTAAAAAATTGCTGTGCCGCAAAGATGCACCACATTTTTTCTCTTATTCAAAAATAATGCTTGGAAGTCTCTAAAATCATTAGTAATTTGCGACTAAATTCATTAGATATATGTCTTTCGCTAACAAAAACATGAAATACCTGCGTAAACTACGCGGTTGGACACAGGAGGAATTCTCTCAAAAATTGCGTATCAAAAGATCTTTACTAGGGGCTTATGAAGAAGAAAGAGCGGAACCCCGCATTGACGTTCTCGAAATAGTTGCCGACATGTTTAAACTTACCCTGGATGATTTACTGAGAAGAGATCTAACCGATACGAAAACTAATTATATCAGTCGTCGGCGTGCTCAAAAGTTAGGTAATGGGCGGACGGAAATTTCTTTTGTGCCTATCAAGGCAGCTGCCGGTTATCTTGCTGGTTATGCTGATCCTGATTTCCTTGACGAATTAAACACTTTTACGCTACCCATGCTTTCAGGTGGTGACTTCCGTGCTTTTGAAATTGTAGGAGATTCTATGCTTCCCACTCCGAGCGGATCTGTTATTGTTGGAGAAAAAGTAGAAAACCTTGATGAGATTAAAACTAACAATACTTATATCGTTGTTTCTAAAACTGATGGTATTGTATACAAGAGAATATTAAGGAATAATAAAGGGAAAACTAAGTTCACTTTCGTCAGTGATAACCCTACTTATCAACCTTATTTTGTAAATCCCGAAGATATCCTGGAAGTATGGCAGGCCCAGTTAGTTATCCAGAAAGCCAATACTCAGCAACGCTGGGATGTGAACCAGTTAGCCACCCTGGTTAATAATCTCCAGCAACAGGTTACCGTGATGAAAAAGAGGATGAATTAAAAAAACAGGCAATCTGTTGTTTTGGTAGCAGATTACCTTTATTTTTATCGCAGCCAAAACAGCTAGAATCTTGAGAAAGTTGCTTTTTGTAGTAACTGTTTGCTGCTCCTTTTACCTGTCCTACTCTCAATCGAAAACTTTGATTGCAGTAAGAACGTTGCAGGCTCCGCAAATAGATGGTAAACTCGATGATGAAGTGTGGAACCAATCTGCGGTTGCAAATAACTTCGTTCAATATAATCCGATTTTCGGGGATGCGGCTTCTGTAGCTACAGACGTGCGTATGCTTTATGATAACTCAGCTATTTACATTGGTGCATACCTGTATGATGATCCTAAAAAGATACGTAAACAGATTACCGCACGTGATGGGGAGGGTCAACAGGATGTGGATTACTTCTCGGTTTTTTTTGATACTTACCACGATCAGCAGAATGGTTACCAGTTCCTGGTCACTTCAGCTAATGTACAGTCAGATGCCAAACTGAGTCCGAGTGTAAATCCCAAGTATAGTAATTATGGTGATAAGGCATGGGATGCGGTGTGGCAGAGCAAGACCTCCATTACAAATAATGGATGGATAGTAGAAATGAGGATACCTTATTTGTCTCTGCGTTTTCCTAATAAGGATATACAAACGTGGGGTATTCAGTTTCTGCGTTTTATAAGGAGAGAAAATGAATCTTCTTTCTGGAATTCAGTAGATCCGAATAAGAGCGGCTTTGTTAACCAATTTGGAGTATACCAGGATATTAGAAATATTGAACCGCCTTTGCGTTTAAGTTTTTCACCTTATATATCTGGCGGTGTACGCAGAAATCCTAGGGGAATGGGTACACCAACTGAATGGTTACATAATGGCGGAATGGATTTGAAGTATGGAATTAATGAAAGTTTCACACTCGATGCAACACTGATCCCGGATTTTGGCCAGGTAGTTTCTGATAATGTAACCAATAACCTTACCCCTTATGAAATAAAATTCAATGAGAATCGTCCCTTCTTTACAGAAGGAACTGAATTGTTCAATAAAGCAGGTTTGTTCTATTCCCGTCGTATAGGTGCAACACCAGCTTATTACGATAGCATTAACAGGTTTGCGGGTCATAATAGCAATTATAGCATTAAGAAAAATCCGGGGCTGATTCAACTATATAATGCTATAAAAGTCTCCGGTAGGACGAAAAAGAAATTAGGTATCGGTATTTTCAATGCGGTTACTGCTCCAATGGAAGCAAAGTTGCACAATATTTATTCCGGTATGGACACCAGCATCAAAACGGAGCCTCTTTCCAATTACAACATCATAGTGCTTGACCAGGCGTTAAAAGGAAGATCATCCCTAACGTTCACTAATGCAAATGTCACACGGGAAGGAAAGGATAGAGATGCTAATGTTAGTTCGTTCGATTGGTCACTCTTTAGTAAGAAGAATCTGTTTCAGTTTTCCGGGAGTGCCAGGTACAGTAAGATCTTCGGATTTACCCCTTATTACGGTTCGATTAACCTGGTAGATGACACTATAAGGATGAGTGGAAAAATGTATGTAAAACCATACGATGGATTCAGCAGCTACCTGAAACTGGCAAAAGTGAGTGGTAAAATCCAGGCAAACTTATCAACCAGTGTTACATCAAATACTTACGATCCAAATGACCTTGGATATTTACAAATTCCTGGTTTGATAGTGTACAATGGAAGCGTTAGCTATAATCAGAATACTGCAACAGAGAGCTTTATCAATTATCATTATTCACTAAATACCACATACGAATCTAATTATAAACCCTATGGTTATCAGTACGTGGAATTCTGGACAACGGCATTCTGGCTATTTCGAAATTATTGGGATATTACATTTAATATTGGGACACAACCTTTTGGTTCTAATGATTACAATGAGTTACGTACTGCTAAACAATATTTGAAGAAACCGGCTTTCCATTATATCTCATTTGAGGGTAGTACTGACAGCCGCAAAAGGCTTTTTGTGAGTTATGCGGCAGGATACAATAAGACACAGGTGGAAGAGGGTGACTATTATATTGTTAAAGGAGGCGTAAGATACCGCTTCAGCAATAAATTTACTTTAGGGGTAGAAGTAACCCGGCAGGACGATAAGAACCAGGTAGGGTATGCCTTTATAAAAGAATCTGGTAAGCCGATTGTTGGTTATCGTAGAAATCTTGAATACACCTCTGTGCTTTCAGGTATATACAATTTCACTCCTGGATTGAACCTTACATTAAGAAGTCGTCATTACTGGAATACGGTGAATTATAAAAAGTTCTTTAATGTGATTTCAGATGGTGAATTAACTAATCATGCCTTTATTCCGGGACAGGATGATAACTATAATTTAATGAACACTGATGCATTTCTTACCTGGGATTTTGGTTTAGGCAGTCGTATGGTACTGGGATGGAAAAACTGGTTGGGTGATCCCTATGCTATTATTGGTAAAAATGGCTATTTACCTAATCTTCATAATGCATTCAGCCAGGCGCATGGTAACCAGTTAAGTCTTAAGTTAATATTTTTTGTAGATTATAATCAATTAAGAAAACGATAATCACTGAAGTTCTACCAGCGAGTTCTCTACTATAGCAAAGACTTTTTCACCTTCTTTAGGATGGATAGTAGCCATGCCGGTAAATAAGCTGAATGCGGGTAGCACTGCATGAGAATTAGTAAAATAAAAACAGGGAAAGCGCAGTGATTGTTTAGCCAATCCGCCTAGTATAATACCCGGATGTAAATGGCCGCAGAATGTATACGAATCTAAGCTGTCAGTACATTTTTCATGAATAAAGATGAAAGGTCCGGAATGAAGTTGGTCCGGTATAACCCTGATCTCTGCCTGCTGATACCAGGAATCTTTTAAAATATCATGATTACCTTTTACAAGGGTAATATCAACTTCGATAAAATCGTTTCTCCACCGCCTGAACCAATCCAATTCTGTATTCTCATGGCTATGAAAGAAATCTCCGACAACTAATAATTCTTTTGGTTTGAAAAACTGCAACAGGTCCAGCAATCTTTGGAGATCCTGTTTATAGATATGCTGTGGAACCGGAACGCCGGATTTCCTGAAGTGACCTGTCTTACCAAAATGGAGGTCGGAGACAATTAAAGTTTGTCGGTCTTCCCAGTATATGCAACGCTGAGCCGAAAGCCAAAGGGTTTGTTCATGGATCTTATGGATTATCGGAGCCTGCATTTGTAGTAATAATAAACGTGTAAGTTTAGGTGCGGCAAATGTAGAGGAAAACCATTTTCACAGTGATTATGAAATTGATAGGGCAAGTAAAATAATCAATGGGAACATTGCGAATTAGCATTTCTTTTTAATGAAAATGATTTGAATCACACCACGCCGATGTTTAGGAAAGCTCCGATAGCTGTTGTTGCATTCTTTTTACACGATCAGCCAGCTTTTCTGACGTAAGGTTTTCACGAAGACTGTCCACTTTTATAGGGAAGCAGAAAGGGGTAAGCCGTTGAGGATAAGTAATGACAATCTTTGAATGTTGAATACGTTCCAGCATTGCTCTTAGCCGCACTTCTTCCATTTGTTCGGCAAATACTTCCTGGTAAGCCTGTCGTATTAATAAATTATCCGGATCATACTCATTAAATACATTGAACAATAATGTGGCAGAAGCCTGGAGATGCCTTGCCTTTTTATGCTCTCCGGGGTATCCCTGGAAAATTAATCCACCAATGACAGCTATATCCCGGAATTTTCTTTTGGCCATCTCAGTTGCATTCACACTGCGTTGAATATCTTCCATCAGGTTTTCCAAAGAGAAAAGTTCATAAACATTACTATCATCCACCGGAATGGGTTGGTCACTCAGGAGCTCAAAACCATAGTCATTCATAGCGATAGAGAAAGTAATAGGAGTGATCTTGCTTACACGATAAGCCAAAACCGCTGCTACTGCTTCATGCACCAGGCGACCTTCGAAAGGATATACAAACAAATGAAAGCCATCATCTGTTTCTATTTGTTCAATCAACAGCTCATTTTCTTTTGGAAGGTGCGAAAGCCTTGACTGCAGATCTAACAATGGCTTTAATACCTGTAATTCAATTGGTTTGTTGTTAGTTGATTTTTCATCTTTAATGTTTTCTCTTAAACTGCTGCCTTCATATTCATATTCATTCCTTTCTGCTTCATCAACAGCCCTCCTGAGCACTCTTCCAAGGCTAGCCGACAGAGGCAACCGTCCACCCATCCAACTGGGAATGTTCGAACTTTTTGAATTGGACTTCCTCACAATAACAGTCATTTCCTTAATAGCTACCAATTCCAGCTGCTTGCCGGCAAGAGTAAAAGAATCACCGGGTTCCATGCGCGAGATGAA
>JBLNAY010000176.1:0-4920 GCA_050259715.1 Candidatus Dadabacteria bacterium | reverse complement strand
CACTACCTGCATGGCAGCCCAACCAGATGGCTCCTTTATAAGTGAGATTCCAATTGTATAAATTACCGTGAGTGGCCCAGGTGGGATCTGCGTGTGGCATCACGAAGATATCATTGCAATCTCCAAGGAGAGATGGTGCCAGCCAGTTGTATGCGCTGGCTGGAATTCCCGCGTTGATTAAAAAGCCCTGGGATATAGCTCCATTCTGGTCATCCAATGTCCAAAGGGGTGCAGATTTAATGGTATCAATCTTCGCTCCTGAAAATGTATATGGAGAAGAAATTAATCTTGCAGTAACTAGCCCCATTGTGTAACCATTAGGACTTGTTGTGGAAGTTCCGGAGGTCCAACCAGTGATTAGTGTTTGTACCGGACCCGTAATATAATTACCGGGGATTATAAATAATCCACCTTTATAAGCAACTCCACTTATTGTATAATCCACTGCATCCTTTGCTTTACCCTCACGGATCACCCATACAATAGGAACCTTATAGTACTTCACTAACTCATGAATCATACCATATGGTCTTAATCCAGCTGGTTTTGCAGTGGTGTTAACTCCCATGTCGACAATGTAAGACCCTGCCGGTATGGTAACCTGGGCTGCCGATGGGGCACTTACCAGAAGTAAGGCTGCTAAACACCAACAACAAATACGACGGAAGGATAGAGATTTAAATCTATGCTCGGGAGTAGAATTCCATCTCATAGAATAGTTTAGGTTACAGGTGATGACAAAAAAATCCCGCAACGCTATATATGCGTTGTAGTCGGACGTTCATAGAGATACATGATGTTACTGAACAGAATTAATTTCTATTCAGTGTAGTAGTTTAGAGGAAACTGAATTTGTTGTGGTTTTAAAAAGGGACTGAATTATTGTCTTTGGATATACGTGGTATATCCCTTTGTTGAGATTTGGAATGGATCAAATAGAGAAAGTTTTAATAGGCAGACTAAAGGTGGATTTAAGCGAAAAACACTTAGTAGGGAAAAGCAAATTTTGATTAAACTTATAGGTCAACCAATGATGGTGATCACTGGCTGCTATGATACCTGTCATGGAGTGAGTTTAGAAGAAATAACTTGTACTTATCTGCGCAGTTGGTTGAGTGGAGTGAAGTGAGATAATAATTTGATACTTTATGTTCGTCCAGGGTATGCTATCAATATAGTTTCAAAGCTTTGCCCATTTCTTCTACTTCCATTCTATTGTATTCCTTCTGTAAACAGTGATTTCCTATTCAGAAATCAACTAAGCAATTTAGTTCTTAAAAACTAACCATGTTGTTTATTCAATGGCTGCTTCTTAGACCTATTCGTGATTCTACAACTTAAAAGAACTTGATTTCAAAATTAAATCAGCTAGTATGTTCTTACATTGAAAGGCATGTAGAATTCCACCTACAAAAAGCAAATAATTTAGTGTTCTTATCAATTTTGTTTAAAGTAATATCCTATTTTATATAGAAAAACTAAACAACTGATTGACGGAGGGATTTCTGTTACAACAGACGATTACCTCAAATCTTTTGGACACGTAGTTGTAATTATTCGCTAGTACAAAATAACGCCCGCTAGACAGCGGGCGTTTTCCCATTTTGTCATCATGCTATTGCTAGCCTCTTTTTGTAAAGACTTAAACAATTTTTCTTTTAACCCGGGAATTAGTGAAGCAAGGCTTTCCTATAAAGGTCATACACTATTGATACGGAATTGACATGCAGTTGATACGCAGTTGATACACTGTTAACTGCATATCAACTGCATATCAACAGTGTATCAACTGCATATCAATTCCGTTGGAGAGTCAGCCTTGATCTAAAAAACAAACGCCCGCTGGAAAACGGGCGTTACTTCCTGATTCGTCATCTTGCTATAACTAACTTCTTACTTGAAATCAGTTTTCCGTTCGTCATCCTGATATAATAAATGCCGGAAGCATAGCTGATTACCGGAACCTTTTGCACATATCTCCTTCCTGCTTCTGTCATTCCATTATATACCTGCCTGAGAATCCTTCCATCTGTGCTGTAAATACTGATTTCAGAATTGCCTGTAATAGCAGGCACGAATGAAACATTGACATAATTGGTAGCCGGATTTGGAAATACTTCAACCTGCAATTCGGTGGTAACCATCTTCTTCAATGTGTATGTATTTACCATTGCCGCAGCAACTACATTTTCAAGACATGGTATTTCCAGGGGCCGTTCATACAAATTGAATGCGGAATGCAAATAGATGTTCTTTGCCATGATGGCTCCATAGAACTGGGCAGGGTTATGGTAAATAACACTTCCAAGTGGTGCCAGGATAGTGCCGTTGAATACAGATACATCTTTGTAGATATCTATGTTAGAGGCATTCGGGAAGTTCCAAACAACTCTTTCCGGTCTGACATTGGTCAACACTATCTTACTTTGAGCAAACTTGAAATCACCGAGTACATTGATGATGAATGCATCATCCTGTCCTGCCTGTCCCACCAGCGTTAAAATATTGCTGTTGTAGTCTAAAGATTGAATTTGAACAACAGAAATTGCCGCCGTCCTGGTTAATGTTTGATTGGTATTTACAAGACCTAATGTAATTGTGGGACTTGCAGCTGCATAGTTAGCCGAGGCATCCAGTGCTGCGCTATTTGCCAGGTCTAACTTAGTATCTGCTGATAGATCATTGGTTATGATTCCACCAGTCGGATTAAATGTTGCTGCTGTGTAAACAAAGGTGTTAACCATGCTGTGAACGAAAGCCTTCCCAACGAAAGTGTTTACCTTCTGGTTTGTTGTAGAAACAACACCCTTACTGTAACCAACATTTGCACTCAATTTTGTTCCTTCATTAATGGTCATTGTACCATTGTTCAATCCTAATACTCCAAAGTAAGTTGCGTCTTGGAGGCAACTGGTCGGAGGAGTAGATGGACATGGAGCGGGTGAAATGTAAACGCCGCTGGTTCCTGAAGTTAAACTAAACTTCTTGCTGGTAGTATACCATCCACCAACGAATATTGCATTACTTAACGGGGCTGTTACTCCGGTCACAGGATCACCGGTTGTGAGCCAATAGCCTGTGAAGAATCCACCACCATTCCAGTTACTTCCACCGGAAATCAATGGACCAGTACCATCATCATACCTAGGTCCTTGCGGGTAAGGAGGTAATGGATTTGTACCTCCACCTGAGGAGTTTATATCACCGGCCACATTGATAATGTTGGTTGGTTTCAGACCTCCTAGTGGAACTATACCTCCACCATTTGAGAATTTAACCTGGCCCTGGTAGCCATTGTTCGGATTCTTATCGGTATCCCACCTCAGGATGAATATATCTCCGGCATCTCCGGTAATATTAATCTTAGATGTAACTGATAATCCGGAACTGATGTTAATTACAAACGTTTCGGCTGTTCCATTCTGAGTTACTAAACCATTCAGGCTGGTAGCAGATACACCGGCATAACCTGGAGTAGGTGTGAGGGCATTTATTTGCGTGAAGGCACTGTTCAGGTCTGCCTGTAATCCTGCGATCTTTGCTGTTTCACCAGTTGAAGCGAAAGCCTGAGAAGGATTAACAGTTGGTGCAGAATTCTGGTTCACTATATTCTGCCAGGCACTTAATGTAGCATCATTAGTATATATGGTGCCGGCATAAGGAACTGTTCCGGAAGTGCGTTCAAGAGCAACAGTGCCATTTACTGCAACATTGCCCGCAAATCCTTTGCTTGCGCCCTGCCAGTTCGCATCTACGCTTCCATTAGTGAATACAAATAGGTTGCCAGACAAATTACCCAGGTTGATTGGACCTGTATATCCATTTGGAGGACATTCAGATTGATCATTATCGAGTATTGTACCTATACCTTGAGGATCGGCAATAGTAACCAGCGTTGAAGAAATGTTGGAGAGATTCATGTACAGATCTTCAGTAGGCTCTGCGATTGCATCATCAGTGATAGGAACAGTGATAATTTGTACTTCATTAGCATTACCTGTAAAGGTCAATTGCCCGCTAACGGCCGTATAGTCACTACCCGCAATGGCAGTATGATCTGCAGATGCATAGTTAAGGGTGAAGCCACCTGGTACTTCTCTATTCAGAGTCACCTTAAAGGTCATGGAGCCATCGCTTTCACTTACAGTGACATCGTTGATAGAGATGGAGGCCTTATCATCATCGAGAATAGTTCCGATTCCCTGGTCATCTGAAATAATAAGATAAGATGAAGAAGGATTTGAGAGATTCATGAAGAAGCTCTCAGTTGGTTCTGCAATCATATCTGATGTGATAGGAACTGTAATCAGTTGTTTTTCACCAGCCGTTCCAGCGAAAGTTAACTGGCCATTTGTAGTAGTATAATCTGTTCCAGCTAAAGCTGTTTTGTCAGCTGATTTGTAATCAACTGTAAATCCAGCTGATACGCCTCCGCTCAGTGTTACAGTAAATGTCAATGTGCCATCTGATTCATTTACAGTGACATCATTAATTATTAATGTTTGAGTTGCATTTACTGTTACTGTATTACTGTTAGAATTTACATCCTTGTCATTTGGATCTTTTGCAGTTCCTGATACACTATTACTTACAAAACCTTTATCCATGTCTTCCTGCGTAATAAGATGCTCTGCTGTTATTGTTGCAATTCCTAAAGGTGCCAGAGTCTCTACTGGACTGCCTCCGGTAATTACTGCATTAGCATCTGTGATAACAATATTGCTCAATGTTACATTACCTGTATTAGTTACAACAATTGTATAATGCAATGTCTCTCCAACTGCTTTGTATGTTAATTCTGTTACACTCTTCAGAAGAGTAAATGCTGGTGTCTGATCCAGTGTAATGACGGTCTTATCGTTTTCGAGGTTAGAGTTATCGTCAGAGGTATCGGTGACGGTGTTACCCTTAGGATCGGTA
>JBLNAY010000175.1:0-8239 GCA_050259715.1 Candidatus Dadabacteria bacterium | reverse complement strand
GAAATTTACCTGAGGTACTTATCAAACCAATCGGCAAATAAATTCAGCTCCTGCCACTGGCCGGGCCAGCCGTGATCGCCTCCGGGCTTTATTTTTATTTCAACAGGCACCTTTACTTCCCTTAGCTTCTGTACCAGTTCCTGTGATTGACTTAATGGCACTACATGATCTTTATCACCATGATAAATGAATACAGGAGGGTCATCATTTGTGACGTAGTAAGCCGGAGAAACATTTTTTGCATGTTCCGCAACCAGCTTTGGATCTTTGATGGAGGTATAAACGCGTGAAGAGCTATCCCAAGTTTTAAAGTCAAATGCTCCCACAACATTGTTGGCTTTTAGCAGCCCGGGTATGGAAAATGGATCTTTTATTCCTCCCCACATGGTAAAATCTGTGGGAGGAAAAAACACAGCTACTGCCTGCACTTTAGCTGATTCCCTGTTAATGGGGTCTGTAGATGCAGCATTGCCTGTTCCATCTTCTAATCCTACCAACAAGGACAGGTGTCCTCCTGCTGATGCTCCGCTTACGCCTATATGTGCAGGGTCAATGCCAAAAGTAGAAGCATTGTATCGTATATACCTGACGGCCCGTTGAAGATCGGCGATGGCATCTTCAATATTGTATTTGGGTTGAGAGCCATGTATCACTTCAAATACGGTATAACCCCTGTCCATTAGCTGCTTCAGCTTTTGTGAGCCGGGACGTTGGTTATAAGATGAGTACCAGCTGCCACTGACTACCCAAACAATGGCTCTATGGTTAGATGCTACATCCGGTGTATGCTTTACCATCGTCATGGCGAGTCCATCTTTCCGGCCATAGATGATCTCTGATTCAGAAGGGGAGATTGGAGTTGTTTGGCCGGCAGAAATCAAAGTGAGCACAAGGAGTAATGTAACAAATAAGAAGTTTTTCATGTCAGTAAGGTAGAGAAAATTGAATTATGCGGCAATAAAGAGTATCTCCATTGTTACTTCCTCCTGCGAAACAACTTTTTAATTAAACCAGCTTTGCCTACTGCAGCCACACTTTCTGAAATGGTTTCCGCAATAGTACCATCTACATATTGAACATCACCCATTTTTATTCCCCTTTCAATCTGCAACGGGTATAGCATGATGAAGCTATTGGCACTAAAGTAATTGGAGAGATAATAAGGAAGTTTTTCCAGTTGGTGTTGCCATGATACATGTCCTTCCCTTGAGGAGACGATCACCAGCAAGTCGTTCTTTTTTACATCCCGGCTGAAGATGAGGAAGTCATCCCAGTTACTGAATTCATGGTAATTCATCTTTCCTTCGCTCTTCTTCATTGTCTGCAATTCCTGTAAATGATTGAGCGTTTCAGCGGAGCCATAGAATTCAATAGGTAAACCTCCTTCGCGTGCTATCGTGGTGAGTTTGTTGAACCAGTGAGCAAATCCGGGCTCCAGTTCTGCCTTAGTGGTTACTACAGCGATCACCCTGTTTAAAGTGTTTATCGGTTGTACTGATTTATAAATGAATACCGTTTCGGATGTATGTTTCAGAATGCGTTCAGCAGTATGTCCGAAGAAGTCGGCTGCATTGGCATTATGATGAAGGCCGATTAAAAGGTCGGTAATGTGTTGTTCCTTTAATGTATAAATGATACCGTTTGAAATATTGCTGTCTAAACGGGTGAGGGGGATTATAGCCTGGTCAGTTGCCGCAGCGTGTGACACTGCCTTTTGCAACATCTTCTTTGCTATTGCAAGTGTTTTGCTTTCATTGCTTTCATCACTTACAACATTCAATGCATATACAGGAATGGCACTCTTCTTTGGCTTCAACATGAGAGCAACATCAACCAGGTCGTTCACTGTTTCAGGATAAGCCAGGGATACCAGGATACTTTCTCCTGAGTCTGCGCCTGAATGAGTAGCGCCTTCTGTTAATGCCAGTTGTTGGGAAGTCTTTTCTACTATGAAGGAACTGATGGTGCAGGTAACCAGAATCATGAGGATGGCACCATTAAGGATATCTTCTGTTAATAACCTTATGGGTTCACCGCTTTCCGTCTCACCAATGATAATGTTGTAGCCTACCAACACTACTGCTAATGTAGCACCTACCCGTGCGGTGCTCAGGCCAAAGATCATCTGGCGTTCCTGCCCGGAAAGGCGGAAGGTCTTTTGGGTAACGAAAGCTGCAATGTATTTCGCCACGATCGCAATCACCACCATTAATCCTGCTACCAGCAGTGCATTATAGCCACGGAACAAAACTCGAAAGTCTACCAGCATGCCCACGCTGATAAGGAAGAAGGGAATAAAGAAGGCATTCCCGACAAATTCGATGCGGTTCATGAGTGGAGAGGAATGCGGGATGAATGGGTTTAATGATAGGCCCGCAATGAATGCACCGATGATAGGTTCCAATCCTGCCACCTGCGCCAGGAAAGCTCCCAGGAAAACCATCGCAAGTACAAAGATGTATTGTGATACCGGCTCCTCGAAGTTCTTGAAGAACCAACGGGCAATTAATGGGTATATGAAAAATATTATAGCTCCAAACACCAGGGTAGATATGCCGAGTCGCAGCCAGAAGGCTGTACTGATGTCACCGCGTGTCATGCCGGTGACCGTAGCCAATACTAAAAGAGCAAGTATGTCAGTGATGATAGTGCCGCCTATGGTGAGAGTGACGGAGCGGATCCTTGATATACCATATTTACTGGCAATTGGATAAGCAAGCAACGTGTGTGATGAAAACATAGCGCCTAACAGCAAGGAAGAAAGTAAAGAAAACTTCAGCAGGTAAAAGGCAGCCAGGAAACCAAGTGTCATAGGAAACAGGAAAGTAACTATGCCAAAGAAGAAACTTTTAAACCGATTCTTTTTGAATTCTTCTATATCTATTTCCAGGCCGGCCGTAAACATGATGTACAACAAACCAACGGTTCCAAATAGCACAATGCTGCTATCGCGCAACAGCAGGTTAAAGCCATATGGACCAATAAGAATTCCTGCAAGTATCAACCCGATCAGGTGAGGCACCTTTATTTTGTTGAACAGGATTGGAGCAAACAATATGATGAAAAGTACCAGTGAAAAAACAATCACAGGATTGGTCAAAGGCAACTTGAAATTCAACTCACTCAGTAAATACATAACCTTCTGTTTAGTCTTTCTCCAGTTGTAAGGCGTAAACTATTTTACAATCCTGCCGGGAGATCTCCCGTTCACCTTCCATTGATGTATCACTTACTTTATGCACACGAACCAACATACGCGTTGTTGAGGAAGCTGTTTGCGTTACCTCTAACTCCATGGTGTTCCCCTTTTGTTGACCCGAGTAAACCCTTACCACTTTTCCGTTCACAATAGATTTAGCGATGATCTGTTTATCCTGTAAGAAGATATCCCATTGTTCTGTTTTTATATCCCCTATAGCAGAACCGGCACAGGTGCTGGCTGTGCAGGTCATCGTTACCATCCAGCTGCCGGCAAGGGTCGAATCAATGCGCGTGCTGTGTCCCGCGTGAAGACTATCCATTGATTGAAGCAGTTGCTGCTCCCGCGCCTGCAAGGATTTTTCCCTGGCTACAAGTTGTTGTTCTCTTTGGTTTAGTGAATCTTCTCTGTTGCGGAGATCTCTTTCTCTGTTCCCGAGGTCGCACCCGGAGTTGAGTATAGAAAGGAGAAGGATAAGGGAGATCCATTTCATGCGTTGTTGTTTCGATTAAGGGTTTAAGCGAAATTAATTGTTCATAGCGGAGAATATTGTGATATTGTTCTCTGCTACACTTAAACCTTACATCTAACGCAGATTTTGGTGTTTCTACATTACTGACTGAACTATGGGCTGGAGCTGCCAATACCCTCTGCAAGGGGAGGTGTAAGTATCTAACATTTGAACAGGACTGCAGGGAATTTAAACCATTACTGAATAAAAAGAAGCGTTCTGTTCAAAGCACATGTCATATTTCGTTCTATCGGAAATTATTTACCATGCATAAGAAAAAGAGTAGTTCTATCCATTGCCTGTAGTTTTCAGAAAGTCAATAATCTTCTTTTCTTCAGTTTCGGTAATATTCGCCCGTACTCTCATATGCTTGCCGATTATCTCCCAATTGGCACCGCTAAATTCTCCCGGTCCCGGAGCATTATGACAACGACCACAATTTTCACCCCACAACTGTGTTCCTGTTTTATCTGTTACCTTTTGTGATACCATGCAACTGCTGATCATCATTGAAATTGAAACAAATACCGGCATCATTAGTGAACTGAGTATAATAAACTTTTTCATAATAAATAGTTTAGGGATTAAAAACCGAACACAACTTGAGCAAGAAAGGTCTTTGGCTCATCTTTTTGATCCTGGTAAGTAAGTTTTAAAAGGCTATTCCAATGAAGCCAGTAGTCTAAAGAAAGAGCAAATTGGTGAGTGTCTTCCCCTCCCCAGGGTGCATCAATGGGTCTTTTAAATTCCGAATAGCGTGCTGCTACTTCAAGATTATGGATGAAGGCATTATGTACGTGAGCAGGACGAAAGGTCCCGGTGATGTAAAAAGCAGAGGGAGAATTATTGAACATGTAGGTAGTGCTATCCGCTTTATAGTAAACAGCATTATCAACTTCCTGGTGTTTCCATTCTCCCATTATCCGCAGATCACTCTTTAATGGATTTAAATGCGTGTAATAATTAACGTCAACATCTTCCATTGTAACTCCAATATTGTTATAAGGAGTTCCTGCTTCACCTGTTTGTTTTTTTGCCTGGTACGAAAAGCCTAGTTCAAGACTGGAATTGGACAAGGGAAGAAAACCAATTCTTCCACCTACAGCCTTTCCTTTATTGTTGCCTGTATAAGCTTCATAGTCAAATTGGCCGGCGTTTTCCGGGTCAGTTAAAAGAATTGGTCCATTGGAAACATAGAGATCATAGCTGATTTTTGAAACGCCCACTTCAAATCCACCCTGGGCGCCAATGCCTACTTCATTCATAGCGCCTATTCCACCATCACCGAAGCCGACAGGATCTGTGGAGAAACGATTGAGGAATGCCTCTCCGAGTCTGCCACGGTAAGCTCCAAATTTTGGGAGAAACCGCCCCGCATGCAAGGTCAGGTACCGGTTGACGAACAGGCACATATTCGCATATTCAAGACCGATATCCACACTGCCATCACCTGTCTCAATTTCCGTTTCGGCTTCAACAAACAAATTCTCTCCTATCTTCCACAAGAAAATAGGTTTAAAGTTCACATCGCCAAAAGCACTTTCATTCTTATTGGCGGTAAAGGTCATTTCGGCATTTCCAAAAACACCAAACTTATTCTGGCCTCCACTTACAACTGGAGGAGGAGTAGCTGTGAGGGCATTTTCATTTGGTTGCTGTGAATAAACCTCCGAACATAGCAAAAGCACCAGGGCGAAAGATAATTTTGACATAAGAGTTATTTTTTTGATTTGGCTAATGTGCGTATATAGTTAACTACGTCCCACCGTTGGGTCGGGGTGAGTGCCACCTTATAAGAAGGCATTGGATTATTTCCCATAGTTATGATCCAGAATAAGGCACCATCTTTTTGTTTTTGTACAAAATCGGAAGTGTGATCAGCAGGTGGTTTGGGTAAACCGGGTGCTGCAATACCATCACCTTTACCTTTTGCGCCATGACAAGTGGCACAGTAGAGGCTGTAAATTCTTTTTCCTTCCATTGTTGCTGCAACACTTCCTTTCTCAGGATTACTCATGGTATCTGCTGAAGGCGGTGTAGGGAATTTCCGTGTTTGCGCCTGTGTTTTAGAAAATACGCAGCATGTTATAAGAAAAAACAGGAGATTTTTATAGCAAAGCATTATAGCATATTTAATGTGACAACATTAAGTTATCCCAATGCTTTGCGCGAGATTATGAGTAAACTCAAAAGCCCATTAATAAAATGTTATCACCTACGGTCGAGATTTTCTTAATGCCCAATTCTTCATGTACAGGAAGACCTTTATTTGACTTTAGTAAACTTTTGGCCACCCTGCATATTGACGAACATATACTTTACCCGGCTGTCTTCGGTGATAAATTCAATCTCAGTTTCAGGTCCTCTTAAAAAGAATTTGGTATCACTCTCAGGGGTCAATTCCATTTTAGTAGGATCTCCCTGCGCGAGGGCTTTTAATTTATTTTCTTCAACACTAACTGTTATGATGAAACCATTCGGCAATTGATATTCGCCTGCATACCTGTTTAATACATCAACAGGAACGGCAACCACTCTCTTCTGTACCGGTAAAGAATAGGGTTCTCCAAATACAAGAGCCCTCAGATCATCAGATAGTTGTTTTCCATTTACGTCCTGGTAATTGGAGAGCAGGATGATGGTAGTATTCTCTTTAGGAAACTTCATGAAATTGGCTATAAACCCCGGAATAGAACCCGTATGACCCACCTGCGTTCTTCCATGATCATCTGACAACATCCAGCCCATTCCATAATTGTTCTGCATGGGAGTCATAGCCATTGCTAAACTGGAACTCGTTAAGATTTGGTGCGACGATATGGCTTCAGACCATTTATAAAGGTCTCCAATGGTACTATACAAGGCACCTGCTCCGAAAGCCATTTCTACATTACCTTGTTCAGCCCGGACCCATTCTATAGTTTCGGGGTTGGTTACATATCCGAATGCTTTATTTGCGGATGCACGATTCTTTGTATCTAAACCAGAATGCAGCATATGGGCAGGCTTCAATACCTTTTGCTGAACTAACTGTGAATAAGGAATGCCAGCAAGTTTTTCGGCTATATAGGCAAGCAGTATATAATTAAAGTTATTGTATTCAAACCTGCTGCCGGGCGTAAACGCCAGGGTTTCACTATGAAAACGTTCCACCGATTCTTCGGGTGTTGTGGCTGCAGGAGGAAGTGTGGTGCCAGTAATTCCGGATGTATGGCTAAGCAGGTTAATGATTTGGATGGAGTCTCCATGTGCAAACCCCGGTAAATATTTGCTAACCGGATCCTTTAAGGATAGCTTGCCTTCCTCGACTAACCTAAGGATGACAGTGGATGTGAACATTTTGGTGAGAGATCCTACCCTGAATTCCGTCTGAATGGTATTCGGTTTATGGTTTTCCAGGTCTGCATATCCATAGGCTTTTTGAAAAACAACCTGGCCTTCTTTGGCAATGAGAACGGCGCCGCTAAATTTTTTCTGGTTGGAATATGCGGTCAGGAGTGCATCTGCTTTTTTAGCAATTGTTTGGGCATGAACAAGCGTAGGTAAGCACAATAATGTAATAAGGAAGGTTTTCATTTCAACATTTATCCCTTTGACCCGATTATGCAGATCGGGGTTACAGGTTACATGATTTTATTTTTACTAGTGTATTGGTATTAACATACTTGTTTTTGATTCTTACGTACTACCGGGTCAGGATTATTGATGAATAGAGTATCTAAACGCTTACCATGGAGTAAAGATGAAGCCTGTATTGGGTTTGAACGGAGTTAGCAGGGGGTAAAGCCGTTGTAAAGCCGTTCAAACTCCATACAAACCCTATGGTAACTCCGTATAAGCTCTATAGATATTCTATAAAAATTTCATGGAGGAACCGTATTTAATTGAAATTATTCTTTGGCCACCTGGCACCCGGAGATTCCTAATTTTGAGACCTAAAACCCAAAACCATGGCAACAGTAAGTACATACCTCAATTTCCCCCGCAACACAGAAGAAGCATTCAATTATTATAAGAGCGTCTTTGGAGGCGAATTTGGAGGTCCCGGCATCATGCGCTTTAGCGACATTCCACCGTCACCAGGAGCTCCCCAGCTTGCAGAAGAAGATAAGAACCTGGTTATGCATGTTGAACTGCCCATACTCGGGGGGCATAAACTCATGGGAACTGATGCCCCGGAATCAATGGGCTTTAAGGTAAACCCCGGTAATAATGTTTACATCAGCCTTCATCCCTATACGAGGATAGAAACAAAAAGACTATTTGATGCCTTATCAGAAGGAGGCACCGTATCCCAGCCACTGCAGGATATGTTCTGGGGTGATTATTACGGTAGCTGTACCGATAAATATGGTATCCAATGGATGTTTAATTGTTCGGAGAAGATTTCCTGATTATAAGATCATCATCGTAGAGACGCATTGCAATGCGTCTCTACGTTCTATGCATGGTGTAATTTTTTTATCTGTTCCTCAATAATGATCGGGTAGTGCAGGTGTTCCAGCTCGTGGATGCGGTGGGCCAATGTT
>JBLNAY010000174.1:0-6653 GCA_050259715.1 Candidatus Dadabacteria bacterium | reverse complement strand
ACATCCAGTAGAAGTTCCTGGTCATCACAATCATCTTCAATGATTATTATGGGTCCATTGATGTTCATATTTTAAATCGATTTAAGTAAGCTGTAAAGACAGGCTATTAATTTGTTGCTTTCAACCGCGCCCCTTCAGCAATGCCTTTAGGAGTGATAGTATAAGTGTAGGGAGTAATACCATTCAGCTTCTTAATACAACCACTTTCAACTAACTCCATTAGAAGGTATTTCAAATGGACCCTGTTGGGAACTACACCGAGATTTTCTTTTTTTACCAGGTCAGCGATGGTGAGTGTTTCATGTTTTATAAGGGTATCGAGAACAATTGAGCGGGACACTGTTGTTAATTCCATCCCCTAAGTTCCGTTTATTATAGCATGAATGGTGTTAACACTTTGCTTTTCGATTGAAGAGATTAAAGAGCGCAAGAGTTCGCAAGTTTTATGAGCGTTACCGATTAAATAGACTACCTTACATTAACTAGCACCTGCAAGCCTCTTCAATCCAGATTTACTTGTATCCTGCTTCACTTATTGTTTTCACTAAAATCATTATATGTTCAAGTATCAGAAGTACCTTATAAGGGAAGGTGATAGCTTTCAGCTTTCTTCGTTTCCAGGAATAGAAGCGTGTGTTGAAACCGTTTTTGCCTCCCTCTCTTCGCACGCACCGGATCATAAAGCAGAAATGCTGATCTCTTATTTAAATAAAGAGAATTTCGATACTTCCTCTGTTGCTGCTAACCCTGCACTTGCCAGGAAAATAGGATCAGGAGAACTCCAATCCGAATTGCAGGACATTCAATCACTTTTTGATTGTTGCCCAAATGATTCCCATTTTAAAAATGAACTGGAATCTTATATACGCAGTCGCTTTGGAGGAAAAACATTTAATTATTAATATGGAAATCGCAAACATTACAGTATTGGTACCCTACTATAGGACAGCAGAACTTGTTACTAATGAAATTGTGCCCTTCAGAGTTTTTAAGGAAAAAGACAATTTTAAAGCAATTCCCCTGATACCAAAAGAAGAGAGAAGGCTGGCGGGCTTGCCCGAAGAAATGAACTTTGGTTATGCTGACCATAGCATCATCTCTTCAAAAGAGCTCGCAGTTGAAGCTAATAATGCCGTAAAGAAAATTATAATTGAATTGCGGATGCAGAGGCTGATGTAGGTATTAAGTCAACTTCACTACATCCGTTCATTATCTAAATAGTATTTTATGATCTCCTGTAATGAACTACGCGTCGGAAATTATGTTATGGTGAATGATGATATTCATATCATTTCCATGATCAATAATAATGACACTTTTTCTTCTTCAACTGTTTTCATTAAAAAAGATGGTTTGGAAAGTTCCGCGAATGCAAGTTGTAAGTCGTCAAACTTACAGCCGATACCGTTAACAGATAAACTATTGGAAGAATGCTTCTTTAAGTTCCATAGGCATTTTAAATTCTGGCAGTTAATCACCATAAATGATGAAAAGCAGTCCGAAATGGATATTGATGTTGACTATAGTGTAATCGATTTCATGCGACGACCGGTGGTTAAACGAATTACATCCTTACACCAATTGCAGAATATCTATTTTGCCCTGAAAGGAAATGAATTGAAGGTGAACTTAAAAGAAAGTGTCGATTAGTAGATGTGTCAATTGACGATGAAAGCTAAATAAATCTCAACATCAGGTTACACTCGCCATTTCAATGATAGATTCAATAACCGTTTTGAGAGCTGATACAGAACCCGGTTTGGTAATAAATTCAGCACGGTGTTCGGCTGCAAAAGCCTTATCCATTTCACTGGAAGAAGTAGTAAATATTACTACCGGGAGATTTGATAATACGCTGTCCTGCCTGATCTGGCGCAATACTTCACGGCCATCAATGCCCGGCATATTCAAATCAAGAATAATGAGTTTTGGAATATTCCCTGTGATCTTTGCATGACTTAATAACTCCAACACCTGTTCACCTTCAGCTAAAAGAACCAATTGAAGGTCCTTTTCAACCTTGTTGAAAATATCCTGGAAAATCTCCCTGTCATCAGCATCATCATCCAGGTATAGAAGGAATTCAGTATGTGAAGGGGCTTGCATGGAGCAAATATAACCACTGCAGTCGTAAAAATAACTATAGGGCCAAGGCCTTTACATCTATTTATACAAATAAAACCTTAATGATTTTAAAGATAACTCCTTAATGCATAAAAACGTTAATGGTGCTGATATTGTTAACTGGTTGATAGGTAGTTGTAATAACCTATTGCCGTAAGCATAATTGCTTTAAAGCTAAATTGTTTAATTGAGTTATAAATAATTTTCAATTGTTCTTTGCTAACTGTTTGGCCAGTTGCTGAAGAAATATCTCAGCTATAGTTTTCTGCGCTTTCTCAAGCAATACTGTCGCTTCTTCAATTGAATGTTGGAACAAGTTATTGTGCTGTTGTGGCCACTCCTGTTTGATTGTAGTGTCTTTCATTGTTAGGATATTTATTTTTCAAAATTTATCATCTCAAATTCGTACATCTGCCTCCAAACAAAAACTGACTTTCGTCTGATCTTCAACTGATTATTTCCCATAGTTCCGCCAGTTGAACAATACAGCTATACAACATTAATTTCTAAGAAATCTTCCTCTTCAGGTAATGCGAGTAGTCTGGAATCTGGGCATGGTAATCGTCGTTCATCAAAGAAGAAGTAAGTATGAAATCAGCGGTAGTGCGGTCGCAGGCAATGATGATGTTCCAGGCTACTGCGAGTCGTATAAGGGCTTTCACATCACTGTCATGAGGTTGTGTTTCCATAGGATCCCAGAAGAAGATGATCATGTCAATATGGCCTTCAGCAATGAGAGCACCTAGTTGCTGGTCGCCACCAAGAGGACCGCTGAATAGCTTGTTCACTTCTATACCTAATTTGTCTTCCAATATGGTGCCGGTGGTGCCGGTGGCAATAAGTTTATGTTTGGCCAATTCGTCCCTATTATAATAAGCCCAGTCTACAAGGTCCAGTTTCTTGTGATCATGCGCCACAAGAGCAATGCGTTTTTTGCGGGGAAGCAGTTTCTGTTGTTCTTTCTCCATGGGTTGAAATTAGAGCAATTTAGAATCTTGAATTTGGAATTTTCGTTCTTTTAAAACGTATACTGAAAACATTTTTTAATTTTAGTATTCACCCTTAAACATACAATTATGCCTATAGACAAGATTAATGGAGTTAATCTTTATTGGGAAAGGACAGGTGAAAAAAGTCAACCTGCCCTGCTGCTGGTACATGGTTCCTGGGGTGACCACCACAACTGGGACCGTGTTGTACACGAGCTGTCAAAAGATTTCCAGGTAATTACTTACGACCGTAGAGGACATAGTCACAGTGAACGCCCTCCAGGGCAGGGAAGCATGGAGGAGGATGTGGAGGACCTGTTGGCATTAATTAAGTTCCTGGGGATTGCTCCCCTCCACCTTGCAGGTAACTCTGGCGGAGCTGCTATATCATTGAAGGCGGTCGTCAAAAAGCCTGAACTTTTTAAAACTCTTGTCATTCATGAACCTCCTTTGTTTGGAGTATTAAAATCAAATGCTGAAGCACAGGATATGCTGCGCATCGTTAGCAGCCGTATAGAAGCAGTTGTAAACCTGTTGGGTACAGGTGAAAATGAACAGGCAGCAAAGCTTTTTGTGGACACGATTGCTTTTGGTCCGGGTGGCTGGGATCAACTGCCTCTTGCAGCTCAACAAACTTTCATATTTAATGCTCCCACTTTCCTTGATGAAAATGGAGATCCGGGTGGATTGGATATTGATCTTTCATCCCTGTCATCATTCACTAACTCTGCGTTATTAAGTAATGGCACACAAAGTCCGCCGTTCTTCCTTATGACCTTAGATCTAATACAGCAGGCTTTACCAAATGTGAAAAGAATAAAGTTTGATGGTGCGGGCCATGTGCCACACCTCACCCACCCTGTCGATTACGTGGAAGTAATAAGTGATTTTTGTTTACAGAATGAGAAGATCAATGCTTAAATGAATAAACACCAGCGTGAAAATATAACAGGTCATAATTTGATATTTTGTAACCTGGAAGGCAATTATCTACTCTATTATAGGAATTGTAAGAAGGAAAGGAACTTTTCTATGAAGGGATATTATGATGACTCATTCAACAAAGCTTAGTGACTATGCATTGATCGGCAATTGCCGGTCAGCAGCTCTTGTAAGCAAAACAGGTTCAATTGACTGGTGCTGTTTTCCTGAATTTGATTCACCTGCAATTTTTTCGGCATTACTGGACCGTGAAAAAGGTGGATACTTTTCAATAACTCCAATAGGCAAGTACGAATCTGCTCAAAAATACATAGACGATACAGTTGTTACAGAAACCTCATTTAAAACTGCAGGTGGAGAGGTTACCCTGAATGACGCTTTTGTAGTAATGACTGAAGATCAAAAGAAAACTTTTCTCTTTGCAGATCATGAAATCCTCCGAATAGTTCAATGCACTTCAGGAAGGGTTCAATTGAGAATGGAGTATGAGCCAAAAATTTTCTATGGGAGTAAAAGAGCAAGGCTTTCGGATAATAAAAAGCTCGGAATTAAATTCACTTCGAAAGAAAACACCTTCCTGCTACAATCAACATTAGGTGATGGAGAGCTTAGAGTTGAAAATAATAGTGCAATAGCTGACTTTACCTTACATACAGGAGAGAGCGTGATTTTTTCATTGAGCTGCTCTGGGCAAAGTCCATCCATTATTCCTGAACTAAAGATGATGGCTATTGAACGTTTTATGCAAACCATTGACTACTGGAAGAACTGGATCAGCCGTTGCACGTATGAGGGTGTTTACAAAGATCAAGTGCGCAGAAGTGCTTTAACCTTAAAACTGTTAGCACATGCACCCTCGGGTGCTATCATTGCAGCACCAACGACCTCACTCCCGGAGGATCCCGGGGGTGAACGAAACTGGGATTACCGTTATTGCTGGTTGAGGGACGCTTCCTTTACTGTGAGAGTATTAATTCTGTTAGGCTTTGAAGAAGAGGCACATGCTTATATGAATTGGATTCTGCACGCCACCAAATTATCCCAGCCGGAGCTTCATGTGATGTATTCCGTGTATGGAGAATTCAAATTGAAAGAGAAACAATTAGATTGGCTGAATGGATATGAGAACTCAAAACCAATCAGGATCGGCAATGGAGCTCATGACCAGTTTCAGCTGGATGTTTATGGAGAAGTGCTGGATGCTTTTTACAGTTATTCGAAATTGGTTGATGATTTTGATAAGGAGAGCCGGAAATTTATGCTCGGACTTGGAAAGATCATTTGCGATAAATGGAATGAAGAGGATAATGGTATTTGGGAGGACCGCGCTTCGCCTGCTCATCATACGCATTCAAAGGTAATGGCCTGGGTAGGGCTCGATAGACTGATAAAACTGAGTAAACGTTACGGTTGGAAACAAGCGCCTGTGGAAAAATATGAAGAGGTGAAAAGAAGATTGCAGGACCAAATTGAAAACCTGGGGTTCAATTCAGAACTAAACTCCTATACACGTGTATTCCGGGAAAATACTGTTGATGCCAGTTCACTTATATTTTCCTTAGTAGATTATTGTTCCGCTGATTCCCCGAATATGATCTCAACTGTTGAAAGAATTTCTAAGCATCTGTCAAAGAATAATTTACTTTATCGTTACTTAAATGAAGATGATGGACTGCAGGGCGGAGAAGGCGCTTTTGGTATTTGTAATTTCTGGATGGTTGAAAACCTGGCAAAACAAGGAAGACTAAAAGAGGCAACAGACCTGTTTGAAGAAGTGATGAAATATGCAGGTAAAACTGGTTTACTTTCTGAGGAGCTAAACACCGATTCAAAAGAATTGGCGGGAAACTTTCCTCAAGGTTTTACTCATATAGGACTTATTAATGCAGCACTGACGATCAATGAGGCTTTAAAAGGAGATAATCAGAAATGACAATAGGTGAAATCATACTATGGGGATTTGCAGCGACTTTGATCCTCACCACTATTATGGCCGGTGCGAAACCTTTAGGGATAACCCGTATGGACCTGCCATTTTTGTTAGGAACCTTGTTTACTTCCGATCGTAACAAAGCGCCTTTATATGGATTTCTGACTCACTTAATCATTGGTTGGCTGTTTGCCTTCTTATATGCTGCCGCATTTAAATCAAGCGGCGTTACTACCTGGTGGTTTGGCATATGCATAGGCTTTGCTCATGCAGCATTTGTATTATCAGTTGGGTTGCAGATTATTGGTGTTTTCCATCCAAGAATGGCCCGTACCTACCAGGGACCCACTCCAACAAGGCAATTGGAGCCACCGGGTTTCTTTGCACTTAATTATGGTAAGGGCACACCGATAGTTACTATAGTAGCACATTTGGTTTACGGTGGCATTCTGGGCACCCTTCTTCACTAAATTTTAATCACAAATCACAAATGCAAAGCAGGTCAAACAGGCGAAATAAGTCAGATATTGACTGATCGTATTTGAATATTCATCCTTTCAATTTGTTTTACCTGCTCATCTGCAAATGACTAAATTGATATTTAGCTTATGTATGGCTTCTGTATGGAGTTTGCTGGGAGTTTGCTGGGAGTAACTCCGTACTAACTC
>JBLNAY010000173.1:0-3369 GCA_050259715.1 Candidatus Dadabacteria bacterium | reverse complement strand
GGCCGTCACGGTCATCAGGGAGACTTGTCTCTGGATCACACCAATTTGCTTTTGCAGGCTCTCCATCTGTGTCTTGGCTGAAAGCACCTGCTGGTAGGTTCCTATGCCCTGGTCCCATAGGTTTTTTGTTCTCCTGTAGGTATCTTCTGCCGTTGCATATTGCACACGCAGGGGTTCTATCTGCTGGCGTATCATCTGGTCATCCAGGCGGGCAAGCACCTGGCCTTTGCGCACGGCCTGTCCCTGTGTAACGTATAGCGCCTTAACTACTCCACCCACGCCATTCGGCGGTGCCACATAGGAGATGTTTTGTGCGTCTACCTTTCCCTGCAACTCAATGTAGTGTGAGAAGTTAGCTGTGAGTAGCGGGCTTATACTAACGAGTTTTGCCGCAGCACCGGCAGCACTGGGGTCGGCACTGGCTATTTCCGTTTCGAGTGCTGCAATCTGATCCGTTATCTTTTGCTGTTCTGTCTTAAGCTTTTCTAACTGTACTTTCTTATCGGTTAGACTTCCCTCCTTATCCTTTTTACCCGCATTACATGCCGTCAATAGGAAGGTAAGAGCAATGAGTCCTGTTACAATGAGTTTCATTTGATATTCAATTATTTTAATTTACCAAGAGAATAGAGATAGCTGATCCGGGCTACAATGGCATTATATAAAGCATTGAAGTAATTGGCCTGTGCCTGCTGCATGTCCGCATCGGCCTGCAGCACTTCAAAGCTGCTTCCAAGGCCTTCCTGGAACTTCAGTTTCGTTCCGTTGTAAACCTTTTCGGCAAGCTGCATATTGCGTTCCTGTACATCCAGGTTATATAATGCATTCTGTAGCGAACCCTTTGTTATGTGTTGTTCAAAATCTATTGCCTGTTTTACATTAGTGAGATTGTTCTGTGCTTTTTCAGCAGCTATACGTGCTTCCAGTATTTTATTCTTCCTCTGGAATCCATCAAATATGGGAACACTGATATTCAGTCCTACATAAGAACTGTTCAACCAAATGGTGTTGGGAGATGTAAAGAATTTCTGGCCCATGCCGTTAACGGTGTAATTACCTACCGCGGCCACTGTAGGATAATACCCCATCCGGTAACGTTGAACATCCAGGTCCATTAATCTTTTCAGCAGGGTTAATGATCTTATTTCCGGGCGGTCTTCATATTTAAAGTCCGCATCCAGGATGTCTTGTTTTACACTCTCGGTGGTGAGGTTCTCTTTTAGAATCACTATGTCCTGTTGCGGAATGCCTATGGCAAACTTCAGGGCTGCATAAGAAATATCCAGGGCATTCTTTAAGGTGCTTACCGTGGTATTCAGGTTGTTCAACTGCACCTGCACCTTATCAAGGTCCAGCCGCTCTGCAAACCCATTCTTATACATTATCGAATCATCATGGTACAGCTTTTCCAGTCGTTTAACTCCCTCATTTAAAAAGTATAATTGTTTCTGAACAATCAGGATGGCATAATACCTTTTATAAGCAGAGTCTTTGATCTTTTCCCTTACCTGCTCTATACCTGTTTTAGAAAGATCCAGTGCCGTTTGCCTTGCCTTCAATCCTACAAATACATCGGGTTGAAATAACAACTGGCTTAACGTGGCACCCATGGTAAAGTTCCAGGGCTGCTGGAAGCTCACCTGCCTCAGCCCGGGTTTAGGCACGTTGGTTATAGGGCCGCTGGCACCACTCACCCCTTCGTCTTTCAATATCTGGTAGATGGCTGTGCTGGTAGCATCGGGAAACAGTATCGCCGGCAGCTTCAGGTAGTGGTTGGCACCCACGTTACCACTCAGCTGGGGGTAAGCCTGTCCTTCAATTTCATGATTCTTCGCCACCTGGCTTTCGTAATCCAGCTGCGCGTTCTTTAGTTCTATCACATTTTTGAATGCCAGGTCCACCGCTTCCGCCACGGTCAGTTCATGCGTCTGCTGGCTGTAGCCCGCTGAGCCAAAGAATAAAAGGAGAATAAATATATAAGCCTTGTTCATATCTCTTTTGGTTGTTGCTGTTTGTATTTCTGTACCAGTTTCTGTCCTTTGGCAGTTGCTATTCCATAGAGGAAATTCTCCAGCAACTGTTGTTGTATGTGTATGAGTTCTTTATTGTTGGTGGGGAACACTTCCGAATCGAAAGGGAGCAATATGGTATGCACCCGGTAGCGGGTTAATATTTCGGGGTCTATATCTTCCCGGTACAGCCCTTCTTCCATTCCCTTCTGGATGTTTTGCTTGATGATCTTATAGAGAAAATGGTTTCTGTAGTCCTGGAACTTTTTGAAGGTGTTGGAATGATACTTCTGCAGGTCGAACAACACGGAGGGGTGGAGGTTTCCCACCATTTCTTTCACCATCTCGAAGGAAAGGAACACTTCATCAATGGCGTTCTTTCCCAGTTGGTTGCATTTCAGGCAATGCATCCTGTTTTCTTCCATGATGGAAGAAAAGATGGCATCCACCAGGTCGTCCTTATCGAGGTAGTAGTGATAAAGTGTCTTTTTCGACATGCCCAGCTGAGCCGCGATGTCGTTCATAGATACGGAGCGGATGCCGTATTTATTGAACAGTTCGTGCGATTTAACCAGTATTCTTTCTTTGGGTTCCATAATCGGGCGGCAAAACTATGGAAACTTTTTATGTCACCAAAGTTTCCTGCATGTCTTTTTATGAGCGGTAGATTTCCGCCGGTGAATAGCCGGTTTCGGCGGATATTTATCATTTATTCAGGTTTTTCAACTCCCTCCCTCCATTTCAAACCTCCCAATCTTCAATCTCCCATCTTCAAATCTTCAAATTTCCAAATTTCCAAATCTTCCAATCCTCAACCCTCTTCCCTTCTTCCCCTGCGACAATTACCTTTGCTTCATGGACAACAACAACGGCGACAGTGGTTTTCGGTTCAGCAAATTATTCCAGTACTTCCTGCAGGGGTTGCTGGTGCTGGCGCCGGTGAGCGTTACGGTGTATTCCGTTTACTGGATTGTTACCTCTATCGACAAGCAGGTGCCTTTATTTACCGAGAAGGGACCCAACGGGCAGGTGTATGTTCAGAACTACGGGTTGGGGTTTGTGATTGTGATTGTAGCCATTTGTCTAATAGGATATTTAAGTTCTTTTTTCATCAAAAACCGGTTGTTCAATCTTTTTGACAGCCTGTTGGTAAAGACCCCCGGGGTGCGGTTGATTTACTCTACGGTGAAGGATTTCTTTGAAGCCTTTGCGGGGGAGAAGAAGAAGTTCAGCAAGACCGTGGTGGCCAACATTGATGACATAGATGTCTGGCGCATCGGGTTCATCACCCAGGAGGAGGCGCAGGATTTTGGCTTTAAGGACTATGTAGCCGTTTACATTCCCATGTCCTATTCCATTG
>JBLNAY010000172.1:0-15204 GCA_050259715.1 Candidatus Dadabacteria bacterium | reverse complement strand
TGCTGATGTTCTGTATTGACGGTATGTAGTTCTTCATTTAAAGATTGCAATTCTTCATTTGTACTTTGCAATTCTTCATTCGAAGAAAGGATTTCCTCATTGCTTGATTGCAATTCCTCATTGGTAGATTCAAGTTCTTCTATTACTGACTGAAGATTCTGCTTTGTATCCCTGAGTTCATGAAAGAGATCGAGCACCTGTTGTTCCGAATAACTGGATAATGAAGCAGTGGTTGGTGCTTCGATTTCCCTCACTTCTTCTTCAGATTCACTTAGTATGATGAAAATAAATGGTTGAAGGTAGGTGCGCTGATTTAAATAAGGTTTTACAATTATATCTATATTCCTGATCTTGTTATCCTGCTGCACCTTGACCTTCTTTTGAACTACTCTCACATTGTTTTGTGTTGCTTTTCGTACGCAGGTACTTAGGGTGATTGAAAGGTCGGTTGGAACTAACTTAAGGAGATTGAAATTGAACCTGTCATCAGGAAAAGAAAGAAAAGATTTGAAGTTTCCTACAGCTTGCTTCACTTCAAATTCCTTGTCCACCAAAATACCTGCATAAGGTTTTTCTTCTAAGAGAGTTTCACTAAATATTTCCGGCAGGTTATTTAATGCATTTTTTGTTTTAGTGGTTATTTGTCGTTCATAATCCCTGTTACTTCCAATTATAAAGGTTTCCTGCCCACCTACTTTTTCCTTGCTAAAACATTGAAAAATCTTCCACTTGCGATCTACATCAGACATTACATCCCTGAGTATTCCCACATTTTCACTCGGGCCGAGGAAAAGAAAGCCTCCTTCATTCAAAGCAAAATGCAATTTCTGAAGGATCGTTTTTTGTAACACAAGGTTCATATAGATCAGCATATTGCGGCAGCTTAAAAGATCTATACGGCTGTAAGGGGGATCCTTGGTGATATCATGCTTTGCAAATACAACGCTTTTACGTAAAGCAGGAGATACCCTGTAGTAAGGCCCTTCTTTAATAAAGAAGTTTTTCAATCGCTCGGCTGAAACGGTTTTTAACGACTCCTCGGGATATATACCCCTGGAAGCGATTTCTATTGCCTGTTGATCAATATCTGTAGCGAATATTTTGATATTAACATTGTAAATCTTATGCGCCTGTATATACTCTTCCAGAAGAATAGAAAGTGAATAGGCTTCCTCCCCGGTACTCGTAGCCACAACCCATATCTTCACACTGTCGCCCGCCTTTTTGTTTTCAAAAAGAGAGGGTAGAACCCGTTCTGAAATGATATTGAAAGCCTCTTCATCCCTGAAGAATTGGGTAACATTAATGAGGAATTCACGGCACAGGGCTTTAACTTCTTCCGGATGGTCCTGCAGGTAGGCATAGTATTCCGAGAAGCTTTTATAATTTTTCTCAGCCATCCTTTTTCCAAGACGCCGGGTAATTGTCGGTCTCTTATAATGACTGAAGTTATGTTCTGTGGTCCTGTTAACGAGGTCCAGAATGTCAAGAAGTATAGCTTCTTCCTGCTGATTTAATTCATTTAATGACTTAAGTAACGGAGCTTCTTTTATAAAATCAAGCATCTCGTCACCCATCATTTCAGGAGGCAGAATCAGGTCTGCAAAACCAGTGGAGATAGCACTTTTGGGCATACCATCGAATTCCGCACTTACAGGGTCCTGCACAATGACAATCCCTCCCGCATTTTTTATTGCCTCAATACCCTTTGTCCCATCTGATCCGGTACCTGATAAGATGATACCAATGGCCTTATTGCTTTTATCCTCAGCTAACGAAAGGAAAAAAGTATCAATGGCATTATTAGGTTGCCCTTCCCTTACGAATTCTTTCAAGTGCAGGAAGCCATCTTTAATAGTAAGATATTTCCTTGTGGGGATCAGGTAAACGCAGTTTGGCTTTACAGCCATATTTTCCTCCGCCACATACACCTGCATGGAAGTATGCTTTCCCAGTAATTCCGGCATCAAACTTTTAAAGTCCGGAGAGAGGTGCTGAACGAGAATAAAAGAAAAATTGGTTCCCTGGGGGATGTTATCAAATAATTCATTAATAGCTTCCAGTCCCCCGGCGGAAGCCCCGATTCCTACCACATAACCTCCTGAGGAATCGTCAGCCAGATAAGGGTTCATGATCAAATCTAAAGATTTTTCCAACATTGTATATTTACATTGCAAGTCACTTACCAAATGGAGAAAACCATTAAAATTCTTCTTATTGAAGATGATATCGATGATGTCGAACTGCTGCAATATGCATTAGACAGACACTCCGTCAAATACCAAATGGAAATCCTTTCCAACGGCAAGGAAGCATTGGAGTATATTGAAAATTGTGCCGATTGCCCGGAGATTATTATACTGGATTTTAATCTGCCCAAGGTTCACGGCAAAGAAGTGTTAAAGCAAATAAAGGATAATGCGGACTTCAAAAATATACCGCTTGTTATTTTAACTACATCCTCTGCGCAAGATGATAAAGATTATGCAGGAGCATTGGGAGCCAATGCTTTCCTGGTAAAACCTACTTCTACTGATGGAATAAAAAATACCGTTGAAACTATCGTAAATCTGGTAAATACACGTTAAGTAATGAAAATAAAAAAGGCGCCGTTAAGGCACCTTTATTAAATTATTCCGAAAAGTTATTCTAGCGAATTTATTATCCATTTAATACTGTAGAATGTTGCAGATAATCTCCATTAGAAGAATATAAAAACATTACAGAACCATCCTTGATATAATCGATTGCTTTAGCGTACTCATCTACAGGCAGTGCAGGACATCCTTGGCTGCGACCCATATAAGCAGTGCTAACTCTTGATGAGTTTACATAAGGAGCACCATGTACCACTACGCCTCTTGCCTCTGCATTGTCATTAAATCCGGAGTCCTGTCCGCTGATTCTTAATGACATTCCATGTTTGCCATTATAGGTTGACTTAGTAATATAAAAGCCGAGACTGCTTTCATTGGAATTAGCTGAATTGGAAAAACGTTCTGCCATATCAACTCCACTGCCTTTACCATGGGCTACATACGTATTCATAACAAGCTCAGCATTTTTCATATCTATAAGATAAAATCGCCTGCTACGTGATGATTGCGTAAAGTCTACAATCGTTAAATATTGGTCGTTTGTAACTTTTCCTTCATTTAACAATTTCTGGTATCCTTTTAATGCATAATTAAATGCCTGTTGTGAAAGCCCTGCTTTCTCCAGGTTCAGATTATTGTAGAGAGCAGCTGACGCATCAATAGCTGAAGCATTAGTTGTTGAGTCTGCTTTTGCAGATTCTACAACAGTAGAAGACTGAATTAAAGTCTTGCTGTGATTGATTTGTGTAAATGATGCGGCTGTTATTCCTAAAGTTATTGCCAGTGCAATGATCAGACGGTTTTTCTGCATGGATATTTATTGGGTTTTTCAGGTGATTTTGTGACTACAAATGTCGCATTTATGCCCCACTTTTATAGCCAATAAAGTGCTAAAGAGGTTCCTAAAATTATGTTAGTGAGTAGCCTCTGCTGTTAAGTAAAACAGAACGATTTAGCTCATCCGATTTTCCCTGCGTTTAGCGAGTTCCTCTTTGATTTCTTTTATTGATTTCCACATCTCTGCCATGCTTTGCTTATTGAATTTAGAAGCAAGAACTTTGATGTATTGATTTTCAAGATCTCTCATTAACAGTACAAGTTCTTCATTCGATTTAGACTCCAGGTCAGTCATAAGCAAGTTGGTCATTAAAGTGTCAAATGTATTTTATTACGGTATCTTAAACAATCGTAATAGTGCATAGGGTTTTTACGTCTTTAATGTTAGTATACTGCTAGGTGGAATCAGTTGAAGGCATATTCTTTTCAGTAAATTTGGAAAAGACCAGATGAGCCAGGCATTTGTAAAAGAAAGCGATGAACAATGGCTGCATGAAGTAGCTCCTACTCTCAATGCACTTATTGTATACCTCACAAGGGAGAACAATGGCATTAGGGTGTATCAAAAAAGAACATTTTTAGACAAAAAGTCCGGCAAAGAAGCACATGAAATGAGCAATGGATTTGCTTATTGCAAGGACAATGAGGGCAAATGGTATATGTTATAAGGCGCAAGTTTCTGATAGCACAGACGTCTTTATTACTTTCCATTAAAACCAGCTTCTTTTTTATTAATTACGAGTGCAACCTATAATTCTTACTATATCCGGAATTCACCAGGAAGCTGAGGGATTTAAAACCTTTACTTTTTCTGATGATCATGCCATTCATTACAAGGCAGGACAGTATCTTACTTTCATTTACCATACAAAAACACAGGAGCTAAGGAGATCATATTCGATTGTTTCTTCCCCTATATTGAATGAACCACTTGCAATTGGAGTTAAGAGAATTAGTAATGGAGTTTTTTCAAGAGAATTGATTGATCATGCCTGCATAGGAGATCAGTTAAAATGTACAGGGGCGGGAGGTTTATTTACATTGCCGGAAAATATCAATAGTTACAAACAAGTATTCTTCTTTGCTGCAGGCAGTGGTGTTACACCGATTTATTCCCTGGTAAAAACTGCACTGGCTGCCCATGCACATCTATCCATAGTCCTGATCTATAGTAATCATTCTCCTAAACGTGTTGTGTATCGTGAACAACTTCAAACACTAATGATGAATTTCCCTGGTCGCTTCCATACTGAGTTCCTGTACGGGGACTCTCCATCATTAAGCACTGCCAGGTTGAATCGTGAGTTGCTGGTTGAATTAATTAACAAGCACCTTGTATGCAGGTTAGATGAGGCTTTATATTACATCTGTGGTCCTGAGGCATATATGCGCATGTGCATATATGCATTACAGGAAGAAAAGGTGCCGCGGCAAAACATCAAAAGAGAAAACTTCATTGTTGAGAATAAAATTGTGCCCAAAGTAGAACCACCAGATAAATCTTCGCACATTGTCTTTCTTCAATATGCAGGTAATAATTACACTATAGAAGTAAATTACCCTGATACTATTTTGAAAGCCGCACACCGACATAACATTGATCTACCCTACAGCTGTGAAACCGGGAGATGTGGCAACTGCCTTGCTAAATGTACCTCCGGAAATGTATGGTTATCCTATAACGAAGTGCTCACTGAAAAGGACCTTGAAAAAGGTCTTACGCTTACTTGTGTCGGTCACCCGGTAAATGGAGATGTGCAGCTGGAGATCGGTTGATAAGCCTTATTGTATCATTTTATTTTTGATGATCTCCATTAGATCCGGTTTGTAACTATCTCCAATTAGTATTTCAGCTTTTACATTCTTAAGCCTGACAATGTTACCTTCTATACCTGTTATGCGGTTGATGGGGATAATAAAAGATTTGTGCACACGGATAAATTCTTTCTTTGAAAGTCGCTCCTCCATGTCTTTCATGCTTGTATATACCAATGTTTTTTGCTGCCCTGAGTGAATAGCTACATAGTTCTTCATCCCTTCTATATAGTCTATATCATCTAAGTTTATCTTTAGCAGTTTGCCTTTTGATTCTGTTTTTACAAAGATGTAGTCTCCTTCTATGGTTTCTATTTCTGTGGAAGCCGTTGCAGCATCTTCTTTCTCAGATTCTCTTGATACTTTTTGCACAGCTGTAAGAAAACGCGGGAAAGGTATTGGTTTTAATAAGTAATCCACTACATCCAGGTCATAGCTTTCAACTGCAAATTCTGTATAAGCTGTGGTGAGAATTACTTTAACCTTTCCATTAACCGCTTTGATGAAATCAATTCCGGTAAGTTCAGGCATCTGTATATCCAGGAAAGCAAGATCAATTTTATTAGTGCTTACGATCTGTAAAGCTTCTATCGGGTTGGTTGTGGTGGCTACCAGGTTCAGCCAGGGAGTTTGTTGTATATAATGTACCAGTATGTCAATGGCATGTTGTTCATCATCTACGACAATACAGTTGATCATACACCAAAGATCTTTAATTCAGTAGTGTAAAAATCACCTTCATCTTTCACATCGAACTGGTAGTTCCTTCCATAAGCAAGATCCAGCCGTTTTTTGATATTGTCCAGCCCTATGCCTGTTGAAAGTTCCTTTGTTCCTGTTTTCTTTTTGTTCCTGCAGTGGAAATAGACATTATTGCCTTCTACCTTGACGTTTATAATTATAGGATTTTCTGTGCTTTTCAGATCACCGTGTTTAAATGCGTTTTCTACGAGTGTGATCAACATAAAGGGGAGAATGGTAGCGCCATTTAAAATGCCTTCTACTCTAAGGTCAACATGGAGCTTATTGTCGAACCTCAGTTGCTGGATTTTAATAACATTCCTTACATGCTCAATCTCGTCCTTTAAAGGAACCTTTCCATCTTTTGTACCCTCTTCACTTAAAGCGTAACGCATGATTTCACTAAGGGTAAGAATTCCCTCGGAAAGTTCAGATGATAACGGGAGAGCCTTTGCATAAAGGAAGTTTAAGGTATTATGCAGAAAATGAGGATTGATCTGCGCCTTAAGGAAATTCAGATTTGCTTGTGACATTTCCACCTCCAGTTGCATTTTTTGCTGCTGCAGAAGTTTACTTTGCTTCTTTTCATCCCTTAGGAAAGTGAGATATGCAATCAGTAAAGAGATGCCCATGTAAAACAGTGCGGACAAAACAAAGGTCGAGATTAATATGCCCACGGGCAATACCGTTGGCTCATCTGTTTTTATATTGACCACCATTTTGTCATCCTGGAAGACGTAATTCTTTACAACAAAATAAATCGTCAATATCACAGTCCAGATTGCAAAAGGAGCTATGAAATCCTGTACCGGTTTCTTTTTTGTTATGAGTGAATAAAAATGATTAAGGGTGAAAAAATAAAATACAGCTGTCACAATAAGACTCAGTACCTGGCCACTAATATGCTTAAGGGTCATCATTTTATCTATATCAACTTCCCGGAAAGACATGGCAGCCATAAAAGCAAAGCCAATCAATCCGAAGAAGATATAGACTGCAACCACTGCACCCATTATCTTCCAGAATTCAAAACGTATTTGAGTATATAACTGCATTAGAGTTTTGTAACGGGTGAATCTAATAATTAACCATGTACTTTCCTATAGAGTTTATATTATATTATTATTGCTTCGGTACATTTAGTCCACCACCACTGTTATCAGTCTGAACTCTCTTGGTTTCATCTTCAGCCCCTGTTTGCCTTTGCTTTGCAGCTTTAATCTGTGTGCTACCGAAGCGGAAATTAAAGTTTAAGCGGAACTGTTGTGATTCCTGAAACACACGAACATCTACTTTCTGACCTGCAAAGTCTATATTCCCACGAATATTCATAGTATGGAATACATCACCCATAGCTGCTTTAATGGTCCCCTTACCCTTTAACACTGTTTTGCTTAAACCTGCATCCATATCCCAGAAGCCTTTAATCTTAATGAGACCTTCGAAGATAGAAGGAGCTACATAGAATCCCATAAGCTCTCCCGTCCATGTTTTCGCAAACTTTAAACTCGCCTGTGAAAAAGCCACCAGTCCAAATGCATTCAGATTCACCTTTCTTCCGGTGCCGTAATCTGCCCTGTATTGAGAATAATTGCCATTGAGATTTGTAAATACGGTAAGGTTCTTATGGGTATAGGGATAACTTAACGTTATATTGAATACATCACGATTGGCCATGTTCTTCCTGGTTTGAATGGCCTTAGTTTTTTCTGTTGTGTCTATCAGGTTGGTGAACAGGTTATTGACGTGACTATAATTAAACGTTGCATTAAATTTATAATTACGCAGGTTGGTTATGCCAAAGCTATTGGTGTATTGCGGTTGTAAATCAGTATTTCCTTTTTGATAAGTGTATTCATCCAGTTTGAATTCAAATGGATTAAGGTCCTGGTAGTTAGGACGATCAATTCGCCTGCTGTATGTAAATGTCCATTGATTCATTGGTTTCTTATTCAGCGTTATAGCTGCACTGGGGAAAAGATCCAGGTAGCTTCTCCTGAATTGTGTATTGGTTTTTTCATACTCAGCCCCGGTATACTTTAAACCGGTAGAGGTGCCCTTGCTGATGGTATTTTCTCCACGTACTCCTGCCTGAACTAAAAATCCCTTAAAAGATTTATTGTAATTCAAATAGAGCGCATTGATGTTCTCATTATAATCAAATTCATTGCTGCGATCTCTATCGAGTTGATTAACCGAATTAATAACATTATACCTCTGGAAATCATTATCCGTATTTACCAGTGCTGTTTTACCACCAAAGCCAAGTTTTCCTTTTTTGAAGTCCATTTCGTAATCAGCCTTTAGAGAGCTGATGTTAATGTGTGAAGGAGTAATCATCCTGTATGTCACTGTATTCAGAATTACTTGCCCGGTAGGATCCAGGTAAACATTTGGCTGGTATTGATTCGTGCTTATATCATAATAGCCTTTATCTGCATTTACAGTCAAAGTGGGTCCATTCTGTTTCTCATAATTATAATTCAGGTTCACACTGTAATTGTTTCTCTTCATATCTGAAAGATTCTGTGCCTGCAGTATACGGCTCACCACCTTCGTTGGTTCGTAAGAAATTAAAGTATGGCTGGTGGTACGAATTGTGGGACTGGTAAACCCTGCGTTGAAAATCATGCCTACAGAAGACACTTTGTTGAGGGTATAATCTGTTCCTAACTTAAGGTTATGTGATTCAAACTCATAATTGGCATCATTGGATTGATTGAAAGCTGAATCCAGTATTGTGCGGTACAAGTTTGTTCCATTTCCATAAATGCCTTTTCCTAAACTATAAGTGCCATAGATGTTGATATTCCTATTTCTGTAATTCAGGTTTGTGGAAGCATTGTAGCGGGAGAAGGTACTAACATTATAACCCATGTTCCCGGAACCATTTACACCAAAAGCTTTATTTTTCTTCAACCGTATGTTAATGATTCCGGCACTGCCTGCAGCTTCATATTTTGCTGAAGGATTGGTAATGATTTCAATAGATTCAACCTGGGAGGATGGAAGCATCTTCAGGTAGTTAGCAAGGTCCTGCCCTGACAGGGGCGACGGGCGTCCATCAATGTAAACCTGCACCCCGTTTTTACCGGAAAGGCTTAAATTTTCATCTTTGTCTACTACAACACCCGGTGACCTGCGCATCAAATCCAAAGCATTCAAACCTTCGGCATTCATTGTCCCTTCAACGTTCAATATCGTTTTATCTGCTTTAACTTCCACCAAAGGTTTACGTGCAGTAACCACTACATTTTTCAGATCGCCTGTTGTTTTATTTAATTGTAGTTTTTGAATTGTTACATCAGAATTACCTAGCGTAAAGACTGTTGAATAGGAAGGCATATAGCCAACGAAGCTGGCGGAAACCAGGTATTTGCCATCCTTAACTCCTGAAATGGCATAAGCTCCATACCTGTCAGATATACCCAATTTTACTATAGAAGAATCTTTTACCTGAAGTATACTAACAGTTGCTCCTGCCAATGGTCCACCTTCGCCATCAGTTACACTCCCCTTTATATTTTGTGCATTCGCATTTAAGCAATAAAAAGCAGTTAGTATAAGTATAATCTTTCTCATAACGATTGTTTCGGAATTATTGATTGAGAATGCAAACCTATATAGGAGTAGATCGTGCCGGAAAAATGTTATACAAATGGCAGTTTTAGCAGGACAAACGCACACTCTATAAGACCTGTAAGTCTATAACGTGAATCTATAGCCGTTGTATATCAGCACATTACAGTTTTATGCCTGTTTCATACCTGCTGATCTTTATACTATTTAAAATTGAATTAAGTGTGGGTATTGCAGATGCCTGGTTGTAGTAGAAAGGACATGTTATATATACTTCCGTGTAGTAAGAGTACACAGGCAGAGAAAAAGAAAAGTCCGGGAACACCGGACCTTATTATTCATTATCTTCTTTGAGATCTTGCTTTGGATCGTTATTAACTTTTGAAGTGGTTCCCGGTACATCACTTATAGATCTATCATCAAAATCATTAGGTTGCTGATCTATAAATTCCGGTTGATGATCAAATTGCTTATCTGCTTTGGAAGGTTTTGGATACGCTTCAGGCCTGTTTTTATTTTTATCCATAAATGATCTATTTAAAAAAGATCAAGCCTTGCGTAATCACAAGGCTTGACTTACTTATGAATCTTAAGACTAGATTCCTCCTTTATCAGTACGGCCTGTATTGCCTGTACCCATGCTGCTTCCGCGGCCCTGGTCTCCACCTTCTATACCCTGGTCAGATGAAGTACCTGTGCCGGTTCTGCCTAAATTTCCGCTCTGTGATCCGCTTTGGGAACCTTGTCCTGAAGAACTTCCCATACCACCACTCGTACCCTGGTGTTGTCCACCGGAGCCTTGAGATCCACGGTCGGAATCAGAACTGCTTCCTGAGCTACGACCTGATTGGCCCTGGTTTCCGGTACCGGAAGAGCTTCCACTTCCACCACTGGTTCCCTGGCTTTGATTGCCTAAACCAGATGTTCCGCGGTTTGAATCAGAAGAACCCATTCCGGATTGATTCCCACTTTGGGAGCCCCGGGATTCATTTCCTAATCCTTGATTCTTCTCCTGATCCATGTTTCTGTTTTTGTCTGGCATAACTATAAATTTTTAATTGTCAAGAAATCGTGAGCGTTTAAATAGCTAAAACATCATGCCTGAGTCCAGTATTAAATCCCTGTTTAGATTAACCAAACACAGCAAGTTTATTAACTACTTTAAGCTCTTTTTGTAGAACCATAGCAACAATAAAAGCAGCCTAAACTATGCTGCCTGCCCATCATAGTCACTACCGGTCACTGTCTTTTTTGTGTTTAATCCTGAGCCTGATCTGCCACCTGTTGTATTACCAGATGCAACACCTCTTTCTCCTTTTTCAGTGATATTACCCTGGCTAGGTGACAGATTACTACGATTACCTGTCTCCCTTACCTCTTCTCTGGCTCTTAAACTGTTGTGTTTTCTGTCTTTCTGATCATTTTTCATAATCTTCATTTTTTAATGATTACTTCCCCTTCCGATATTCGAACCACCGTCAGATCCATTACGTTCTCTTCCTTTTCCATGCCTGTTCTGGCGCTGACTCATAGTTTCGTACTCAGGGGATTGTTTGTCCTTCTGTTTTTGGGCTTTATCTATTGATATATTATGCTGCTTATCAGCCCGATTGCGTCGCATATATTTTTTCTTTTAATTGGACTAAAACTGTGCCGTTCCTTTGTTTTTTACAGGCTATTTTAGGCTACTTCTATAGATGTTGCACGGGACTCATACACTGTTGATACGGAGTTGACACGCAGTTGATACGGAATTGATACGGAATTAACAGCGTATCAACTGCGTGTCAACTCCGTATCAATTCCGTATCAACTGTGTATATACTTCCTGCAAGAGCTACCAGGTAGTCAACCAGGAGCTGTGGTTTAGAAAAATTCACTTGTATGGATTCGTGAATAACCCTCAATTTTAAATATTGAATGCAGATACATTTTTAAAGAAAACCAACAGGGGAATTTCTTTTTTTATCAGGGCACTTAAAGGTGAACAACAGGACTATACAACCGGGAGTTTATCTTCAGCCGTTATTCTCCTTGCTATTCCCATGATTCTTGAAATGGGAATGGAAAGTGTATTTGCCATTGTTGACCTGTTCTTTGTCAGTAAGTTGGGCAAGCACGCCGTATCAACAGTAGGTCTTACAGAGTCGGTTCTTACGATCATTTACTCTTTAGCCATAGGGATGAGCATGGCCGCCACTGCCATTGTAGCAAGGAGAATAGGCGAGAAGAAGCCAAAGGCTGCTGCCTCTGCAGCTATGCAGGTGATACTGGTTGCCATTGTAATCATTTTAATTCTTGAAGTATTTGGAGTTGTTTTTTCTCCCGACATTTTAAGGCTGATGGGTGCAGAACCTGCTGCTATTAAAATTGGTGTTCCGTACATACGCACCATGATGGGCAGTAGCATTGTAATCACACTTTTATTCCTGGTAAATGGAATCTTTCGCGGAGCCGGTGATGCTTCTATTGCCATGCGCAGCCTTGGCCTGGCAAACCTGTGTAATATCATTTTATGCCCGCTGCTTATCAACGGCTTTGGACCTGTTCCTGCAATGGGATTGACAGGTGCTGCACTTGCGACCACCATCGGTCGTAGTGTGGGTGTAGTATACCAGTTCATTCAACTTTACAATGGAAAGAGTTTAGTGAAATTAAAAGGAGTGCCGTTGCATGTGGAATGGCACCTGGTTAAAACTATTTCTAAGCTGGCATGGCCGGCAACGTTCCAGTTCATTATTGGATCGTGTAGCTGGATCTTCCTGGCAGAACTGGTGGCAACGACGGGACATAGTGCTGCATCAGCCGGTTACCAGACGGCCATGCGCATCATCATATTTTTTATTTTACCGGCCTGGGGTATCAGCAATGCAGCGTCGACACTTGTTGGCCAGAATCTCGGGGCTCATGAATCTTCACGGGCAGAACTTTCTGTTATTATTACCGCTAAATACAATGCTATTTTCATGGCACTGGTTTCTATCTTATTCTTTTTCGCATCAGGACCTATAGTTTCCATCTTTACAAAACAACCCGATGTAAAAGAATATGCAATTACTGCCCTGAGAATTATTAGTGCCGGCTATATTTTTTATGGTGTGGGCATGGTGCTCGTGAATGCGTTTAATGGTGCAGGTGATACTATTACACCCACCATCATCAACATTTTCTGCTACTGGACGTTCCAGGTTCCATTAGCTTACCTGCTGGCTGAATATTTTCATTTGGGGCCATTGGGAGTATTCATCTCGGTGCCTGTTGCAGAAACAGCGGTGGCGGTAGTTTCCTTTTTTATTTTCCGGCGTGGAAAATGGAAATTGATACAGGTGTAAACTGCTCTATTCTGAATTTGACGGAGAATAAACTAATTTCATTTCCCTCTATGGCCCGGAACACTATTGATACTAACCTGATTAGACAGATATTTTTTATTGCTCTTATCATTCTTGTAGGTATTGTTTTATTCAACCAGTTAAGTTTCTTTATTCCAGCTCTTTTGGGTGCGATCACGTTTTATGTGCTGATGCGGGGTCGTATGTTTTACCTGATAGAAAAAAGGAAGTGGAAGAGAAGCCTTGCTGCATGGACGTTGATGTTGCTTTCTTTTTTTATTATTCTTGTGCCCTTTGGGTTATTAGGCAACATTATTTATTCACGTATTGCTTATGTGGTAGCGCACTCTGCAGAACTCCTGGCCAACCTGCAAATAGCAGTGAACCGTCTCAACCAGAAAACAGGGTACACTATTATAGATCCAACGAGCGTAAGCAAAATTGCACCGTTTATTGCTAACCTGCTGCCGCGGATATTAAATGTAACCTTCAACACTGTTTCACAGATTGCCAGTATGTACTTCCTGCTGTACTTTATGTTGGTTAACGGCCCGGAGATGGAGGAATGGTTGTATGAATATATTCCTCTGAAACAATCTAATGTGAAGTTGGTTGGTCACGAAGTAAGGACCATGGTAGTTTCGAACACAATAGGCATTCCCCTGATTGCTCTCATACAAGGTGTGGTGGCATTGATTGGTTTTTTAATCGTTGGTCTGCCGGATGCGTGGTTATGGTTTGTAGCACTTTCGATATCAGCCATGGTGCCGGTGGTGGGAGGTATGCTCGTATATGGACCGTTAACAATTATGTTGTTTGTTCAAGGGCACAATGTACAGGGATTAATACTCGGCTTATGGTGTTTTATCATCGTTGGATTATCAGATAATTTCTTCCGTTTCCTGCTAAATAAAAAATTGGGCAATATTCATCCCCTGATCACCGTTTTTGGAGTTATCATAGGTGTTCAGCTCTTTGGATTTATAGGCCTGATATTCGGTCCGCTACTCATTTCCATGTTCATATTGCTGGTTCGGATTTATTCATCGGAGTTTATTACCAAAAAGAGGGAGCTGCCGCACGAACAATAACTAACATTTCCTTAAGCATTTATGTGTCAAATCAGCCACAGTTCTGCTTAATTTTGAAGAGTTCGATACATTATTCCTGTGTTCGCGTGAATTTGTGATCTGTGTTTTTCCTTTCACATTCCTGCGATCCAACTAACCTGAAAAACCTGAAGACAGTGAAGAAATTCTTATTGCCTTTATCCTTCCTATTGCCTTTTGCAGCCTTTTTTATCTTCTCCTCCTTTAATTCTAAAGAGAATCTTAAAGCAACTGTAATTATTTCTAAAGAGAAAAATAAAATTGCTGCCTTAACCACCGCAAGCAAGTCATTGGTAAAAGACAATGATGATGCCGATAATGCCACCATCGAAGCGGAGGCTAACAAACTTTATGAAGATCTTGACTTGGAAGCTTTAGGTATGTCTAAAGCAGCACTTAGGTATGCCTATAAAGGTGTACAAACATTAGAGCGGAAAGGAAAGTTACCCAACCCGGATATTTTAACAGTGTGCGATTTCAGCCAATCCTCCAGCAGAAAACGCATGTATATTATTGACCTGAGAAATAAGGAAGTGCTGTTGAATACTTATGTAGCACATGGCCGTAACTCCGGGTTGCAATACGCAGAACGTTTTTCCAATGCAGCCCAATCACTGGAAAGCAGCCTAGGCTTTTATGTGACCAGGAGCACTTATTATGGTGGTCATGGTTTATCGCTTCGCTTAGATGGTTTGGAGCCGGGTTTTAACAGCAATGCACTATCAAGAGCCATTGTTGTTCATGGCGCTGTTTATATCGGCGATAATAGAGTAGGTGCACCATACATGGGAAGAAGCTGGGGATGTCCTGCTGTGCCCCAGTCATTAGCTCCTAAAGTAATTAACCTGATTAAGAACGGCACTTGTTTGTTCATCTATCATCCAAGCCAGAAATACCTGGATCAATCAAGAATCCTTAATAGTTAATTTGGAGATTTGAAGATGTGACGATTTGAAGATGAAAGGTAGATTAGAAGTATTTTATCAAATTATCAAATTACCAAATCTTCAAATTACTTCGGTTTATACTTCGCTCCTTCGAAAATCTTTTTGGCTGGTGTGAGTAGAATCTTATGTATGGAAAGACGAGGATTCTTCTCCGCATATGATTGAATGATGCGCCAGCCAAGCCATTGACCGATGTTACCAGGTGCTCCCTCTCCCGAATTACCGTGCGGAAGGGTTTGAGTGAAAG
>JBLNAY010000171.1:0-2937 GCA_050259715.1 Candidatus Dadabacteria bacterium | reverse complement strand
GCCTGGTTCCAGGGTACTGCAGATGCGGTACGACAATGTCTTCGACACATTGCACCATTTGATAGTGACTATATCCTTATTCTTTCCGGCGATCAATTGTACCAGATAGATTTCCAGGATATGCTGTTTGAACATAAGGAGAGTGGTGCCGATATTACAATCGCCACTATTCCGGTGTCGGAAAAAGAAGCCTCAGAATTTGGTATTCTGAGGACGGAGAATGGGATGATCACCTCCTTTGTTGAAAAACCAAAAACCGGGTTACAAGATTGGGTGAGCGATACTGGTGATGAGATGAGAAGTAAAGGGAAGGTTTACCTCGCATCTATGGGGATTTACATTTTTAGCAGGCAATTGCTTTTCGATTTGTTACAGGAGGAGAAGAAGAACGCTGCAGATTTTGGTAAAGAAATCATACCTGATTCCATAGGTAAGTATAAGGTAGCTAGTTATCAATATGAAGGTTATTGGGAAGACATTGGGAACGTGCCGGCGTTCTTCCATGCAAACCTTGCCCTTACCAAGGATATTCCGGAGTTTAACCTTTTTGACAATACAAAGACGATCTATACCCGTGCGCGTATGCTGCCACCCGCAAAAGTGAGCGGAACCTATTGCGACCATGCCATCATTGCGGATGGTTCAATAGTGAATGCAGAAAGGATTGAGAACTCTATTGTAGGCATACGCTCACGTATTGGCACCCATTCTACTTTGATGAGCACCTACATTATGGGTAGTGATTATTATGAAACTCTCGAAGATATTGATGTGGATCTGAATCATGGAATACCTCAATTGGGTGTGGGAACCCATAGTTTTATTCAGAACGCTATTGTAGATAAAAACTGTCGTATTGGTGATAATGTACGTATTATCGGGGGCAGCCACCTGCCGGATGAAGATTCGGAACTGTACACCATTAAAGAAGGCGTAATTGTATTGAAGAAAGGTGCAATTATACCAAATGGATTTACTTTGGGTGCCTGAGGAAGGTTAAAGGTTTAATAGTTCAAGGGTTTAAGGGTTAAAGGTTGGGAACATAAAACAATTCTTTATATGAGAGGCGCACAACTGTGCGTCTCCTTTTTTTAGAAGAAGGATGAATAATTGTGAGCAGATGACTCCTTTGGGTTTGTTCACATTGTTGAATAAAATGTGTTCTTAGAACACATTAATCTTCTTATCTTACGCCCGATCAAAATACCCGATTGCTTATGTCAAAAGCGACTAACTCTTCAACTACACACCAACATTTTGGAGCTATTAAAAAGCGTTTAAGTTTTTCGGAACTCTGGAATATGAGTTTTGGCTTTTTTGGAATCCAGTTTGGTTTTGCATTGCAGAATGCGAATGTTAGCAGGATTTTTCAAACACTTGGTGCTGAATTGGATAAAATTGCGATTCTCTGGATCGCTGCACCGGTGACAGGATTATTGGTTCAGCCAATCATAGGTTACCTGAGTGATCGTACATGGCATCCGTTCTGGGGAAGAAGACGTCCTTTCTTTTTTATTGGCGCCATTATGGCATCAATAGCACTGTTTCTAATGCCACAATCTTCAGTACTCTGGATGGCTGCTATGCTCTTGTGGGTATTAGATGCTTCAATAAATATATCCATGGAACCATTCAGGGCATTTGTTGGTGATAAGTTACCCGGCAGTCAAAGGACAACGGGATTTGCCTTTCAAACATTTTTTATTGGTATCGGTGCTGTGATAGCATCTTTATTGCCTTATATATTCACCAACTGGTTTAATATCAGCAATACAGCTGCAGAAGGGATAATACCTCCATCAGTACGTTACTCCTTTTATATCGGTGCAGTGGTATTCTTAGCTGCAGTTCTTTGGACAGTGTTTACAAGTAAAGAGTACCCTCCGGAAGATATCGAAAAGTGGAAAGCAGAAAAAGAAAGCAAGAGCGGAATATTTCATGGACTCACGGAAATAGGTAAGGGAATTGGGTCAATGCCAAAGACAATGTTACAATTAGCTATTGTTCAATTTTTTACATGGCTCGCATTCTTCTCTATGTGGATCTACACTACAGCGGGAGTAGCTCAAAATGCTTATGGCACTACTGATACCACGTCAAAAGGATTCCAGGATGCAGGGGACTGGGTAGGTGTAATGTTTATGGTTTATAACGGTGTATCTGCCCTTGCTGCTTTTTTGCTTCCTCTTATTGCAGCGAAGACAAGCAGGCGTTATACCCATATGATTTGCCTGATTTTAGGAGGCCTGGGATTAATCTCAATTTTCTTTATTAAAAGTCATGCACTTTTATTGCTGCCTATGGTGTTGGTAGGAGTAGCTTGGGCTTCAACACTCACAATGCCTTACGCCATTTTAGCTGGTGCTCTTCCACCTGCTAAAATGGGCTTCTATATGGGTGTTTTTAACTTCTTTATTGTTATTCCGCAAATAGTTGCTGCAGCGATTTTAGGCTTCTTCGTAAACCACCTGTTTAATAACCATAGCATATATGCACTGGTTGTTGGGGGATGCTCAATGGTTATTGCAGGAATCATGAATTTCCTTGTGAATGACAAGGCTGATGAAACGGCATCAGAAATTGTGCAAGACATTATGAAATCAGAAGATAGTCCTACAGCATATATATGAGAAAACCTATTTTATTATTCGTACTGGTATCGTTTAGTGTAATTGCTGCCTGTCAATCTTCCCCTGAAGTTTACCCCGGTCATTGGTGGGTAGGCATGAAAAATCATCAATTACAATTGATGATACATGAAAAGGAGGTGGCAAAGTATAACCTTGTTATGGATGCTTACCCGGGCATTAAGTTAATGAAAGTAAACAAGGTTGAAAATCCGAACTATTTATTTGTAGACCTGTTAATCTCTTCTACCGCAAAACCCGGTAATATACAATTTCATTCAACAAACAATAATGGTTTGAAATTCTCTTT
>JBLNAY010000170.1:0-5912 GCA_050259715.1 Candidatus Dadabacteria bacterium | reverse complement strand
ATGGATTCAAACTACTACTACAGGAAAGAGAATTGCCCAGAGTTTACTTCAAAAACAAAAGGAACTTGATCCTACCAGGACAAGTACATATGCTGCCGATGTGGCCAATGTATTTAAAGGGGTTAACGAGGTAATCCCAGTAAGAGGATTTAATTACAGGGATTCCGCCGTAGCAGCCTATCACCATGATCATCCAGATCAGCCAATCCTTGGTACTGAAATGGGAAGTACGGTAACAACAAGAGGTATATACAAGTTAGATACTGTTAAAGGTTACCTGCCTGACCAGGACCTTACCGCCCCGTGGTGGGCTGCTCTTGCGGAGGAGTGGTGGCCTTTAGCTGCAGAAAACAAATTCTGGATGGGTGGATACGTCTGGACAGGATTTGACTATAGAGGTGAGCCAACACCTTTTCAATGGCCCAATATCAATTCTCATTTTGGCATAATGGACGTTTGCGGCTTTCCTAAGAACCTGTATTATTACTACCAGTCATGGTGGAGAGACGAGCCAGTCCTTCACATTTCACCTCACTGGAACTGGCCTGGCAAAGAGGGTCAGCCTATTGACGTATGGGTGAATTCAAATGCTGAAACGGTGGAATTATTCTTAAATGGTAAGAGCCTTGGAACTAAGTCTATGCCGCGGAACAGGCATTTACAATGGCAGGTCCCTTATACTCCCGGTACCGTGAAAGCAGTAGGACATTGGAGAAATAAGACATTAGAAAGTAAAGTAGAGACAACAGGTGCCGCTGCTGAAATATCATTAGCTCCTTCAAAAACAACAATGCTTGCAGACAACAAAGATGCTGTTGTGGTAAATGTAAGAGTGATGGACAGGCAGGCAAGGGAAGTACCAATAGCTAACAATATTATTCGCTTTAAGGTATCAGGTGACGCCCGAATTATAGGGGTAGGCAATGGTGATCCAAGTAGCCATGAAAAGGATAAGTATAACGATTCTACGGCTGAAAGATCAGTATTTAATGGCAGGTGCCAGGTTATCATACAGGCAGGGAAAACACCAGGGATCATTAAATTAGACGCCTCTTCTGAGGGGCTGCAGACCGGATCTACCGCCATATATTCTATTCATTTGCCCGCTCCGGATCCAAAGTCGCCTGCAATTAGCATCCGCCATAAGCCAGTTGATAAAATGCTGGGTGCTGATATCTCCTTTCTTCCTCAATTGGAAGACAGGGGAATGAAGTTTTCAGATAAAGGCATGACTAAAGATGCTCTTACCATTCTGAAGGATCATGGCTTCAACTACATCCGCCTTCGACTTTTTCATAATCCCTCAACCGACAGTGGCTATTCTCCAAAGAAAGGCTTTTGCGATCTGCCACATATTCTGGCTATGGCAAAAAGGATAAAAGCTGCCGGAATGAGCTTCCTTTTAGATTTTCACTATAGTGATTATTGGGCTGATCCGCAGCAACAATACCTGCCGTCAGCTTGGAGAGGGTTATCCTTCAATACTCTCAAAGATTCCTTCTATCGCTACACGAAAGAAGTACTCCTGCAGTTGAAACAACAGGGAACTTTACCTCAAATGGTGCAGGTGGGCAATGAAGTGAACCATGGTTTGGTATGGCCTTATGGGCATATAGGGAACATGAACCAATTAGCAGACCTGGTAAAGGAAGGGACAAAAGCTATTCGTGATGTTGATCCTTCGATTATTATCATGATGCATATCGCATTAGGAGGGCAGAATGATGAATCAAGATCCTTTCTCGATAACATGATAGAAAGAGGTGTCGCCTTTGATGTTATTGGTGAATCTTACTATCCAAAATGGCATGGAACATTGGATGATCTGAGAAATAATCTATCCGACCTGGCAGTGCATTACCGTAAGCCGGTGATCCTTGTGGAATACTCTCAATTAAAACAGGAGGTAAATGACATTGCATTTAATCTTCCGGATAACTTCGGGCGAGGTACCTGTATATGGGAACCATTAAGTACCTGGGAAGCGATCTTCGACAGGAATGGACAAGCGAATTCACTTATTAACATCTATGATGAACTTGCTAAGAAGTACCTTAAGTAAATAGCGTATATAAAATAGAAAAGGCCGTCAGTGACAGCCTCTTTCTATTTATTGTATTACACTTATTGCTTAAAGAATATAGCGGTGGCAAATTGCCCGGGTGATTGAATGATGATAGAATACACACCTATAGGAAGATTGCTCAAATCAAATTCCCATGTGTTTGATCCTGCTATAACACTCTTCGTAAACGTCTTTACAACAACGCCATTAGCATTGAAGATGCGAATCGAAACCGTTTCCGTCTTGGTAGAAAAGAAGGTTGCATGAAGAACACTAACAACAGGATTCGGTGATAATGTCACCTTAGATTCAGGAGCATTTTCAACAATCAGGGTTTTGCAAATATGGGATTCACAACCTGCAGTTGTCTTGCTCTCAACACAAACCTGGTAGCTGCCGGCTGCGGCAAACGTATGCCTGATTTCAGCTCCGGTACCTGTAGTGCCATCACCAAAATTCCAATTGTAAGTAGCACCTGTAGCTGTTGTTGCAGGAGCGATATACCCATGGAAAACGAATGTTTTATTTCCGAGGAACGCTGCACCAATACTGGTTTGACAGGTAGGTGTTACGGTGGCTCCCGCGACACTTACTAGTTTACACTTTTTCGCTTCACAACCACCATCATATTTAATGTACATGCACACTTCATAGTTACCTCCATGCTCATATTTATGGCTGACACTGTAAGTACCTGTGAAATCTCCTCCATAGGTCTTGCATAAATCAGGTGAGCCATCACGGAATTTCCAGCATACCTGTACGGGCTTCAAATTGTTGTTTTCAAAAACTGGTGAGAAGAAAATCTCTGACGTGTTAGCAGAGGAATTTTCTGTTTTAAAATCACCTTTACAAAGTGTCGGCATTGGTGGAGGAGGAACATTTACCACCTTACATTTTCTTGATTCACAACCACCATCATATAAGGCGGCAGCACATACTTCGAAGTTGCCTCCATGAAGGAAGGTGTGGTTCACTGTGTAGGTGCCGGTGTATGTCGCTCCGTAAGTTTCACAGCTAGATGATCCATCACCGAACTTCCAGCATACTTTCAGCGGTTTCTTTGAATCAGTTGAAATAAATGTAAACGATTTGCTATTGGGTATTGATGTAGCTGTCACTGAGAAGTCAGCAGGACAGTTACTCACTACAGGACTTTGCAGGTATAGGATATGACAGTCTTTTCCTTCACATCCACCATCGTACGTTATTGTTACACATACATTATAAGTTGCCAATGGAGTGGACGTTTGCGGATAAGTATGTTTGATGGTCATCAGTGTAGCAGTGCTGGTAGCTGCACTAGCTTCAATGCACTGGGTAGATCCATCACCGAAGTTCCAGCAAACCTTAGTAATTTTCTTATCACCATTGTTCATCGGGATGGCTGCGAAAGTTACATTGTGTGCAAAGGGGTTATCAGATACCTGGTCTTTAAATTCAAACCGTGCACCACATACATTTTCAATAGTCACTGTCTGGCAACTTGAATTTCTGAGTGTTGAATCCGTTGCAGAAGCATAGCTATAGATCTTCAGGCAAACTGTGTAAGTGCCCGGGTGTGCATAATGATGTTCTGCTCCATATAAGGCTGGAGTTCTTAGTGAACTGCCATCTCCAAATGACCACCAGGCTTTTCTTTCCAATTGCCCGTCCAGGGTAGATGTGTTGGTAAAAACAACAGTACCTGTAGCGCTGTTGACTTTAAAGGTGAAGTTCGCAACATCACCTGCTTTGGCTTGCATTACCATTGTGGATACGAGCGCAAGCAAAAAGTAGATTTTTTTCATTTTACGGTTTTGGTTATTAGTTGTCGGATCAAAGGGTCAGAATTTTAAAGACCTTAATTATCGATAAAAGTTTAACCAAAGTATAAAAAAATTCAAACAATTTTTATCACTTACCACTGGTAAGGGTAGATGTATTTAATAAACCATTGAAAATGTTGCTGATACGAAGTTTGAAGTAGAGGCAGGAGATTAATGGATTCCACCATACTTACAAAAATGCCGCCCCGGTAAGAGGCGGCTTTTATAATCTGTAATACAATTTATTGCTTAAAGAATATTGCAGTAGCGAATTGATTGGCTGATTGTATAACCATCGAATAAACACCTGTAGGTAAATTACTCACATCAACGTCCCATGTATTGTTGCCGGCTGCAACAGTTCTTGTATATGTCCGTAATAAAATACCATTTGCATTGAATATCCTGATACTAATTGTTTCCGACCTTGTTGAAATAAATGTAACATGTAATGTGCCGGCAACAGGATTAGGATTTAATACCAGTTTTGGCTGTGCGTTAGAGGCTGTAATTACGTTGGTGCAGACATTAGTTTCGCATCCTGATGTGGTCCGTATGGATAGACATACTCTGAATGGACCTGTACCTGTATAGGTGTGATTTACCTGTTGTCCTGTTCCGGTTGCGCCGTCACCGAACGTCCAGTTGAATTGAACAGGATTATCATTTGGATCATGAATACTGAATCCATTAAATAATACAGAACCTACTGTGGTTAATTGCTGTGTCAGATAACCACCACAGGTGGATGTTGACTGTGGGCGAACCGTTACTTCCAGGCATCTTTCTGCAACGCATCCTCCGGAATAAACTACCCTTATACAAACACGGTAGTTACCTGGAGCAGGGAAGTTGTGGGTTGCGATAAGCGATTGTTGGTCAACGGGGTTGGATAATTTCACGCAGGTTCGTGCACTGCCATCACCAAAGTTCCAGCAAATACTGTCGGCAGTTCTGTTAGTCTGCAAAAAAGCATAATACTTTCTTTCCAGGGTGGTTAATGACGCTGAAGCTTCATACACTTTAGCTTCACAGGTATTTGATGCAGGCAGCACACTTACTACCATACATTTTTTTGCTTCGCATCCTCCATCATATTTTATAGTGACACAAGCTTCATATTGACCTGCATTAGCATACTGGTGAGAAGTGGCATAACTGCCTGTGTAGGTGCCGGCATAAGTGTGACATACATCAGCTGTTCCATCACCAAACTTCCAGCATACCTGCAATGGTTTCAGATGAATGCTGTCTGCAAGAAGGACATTAAAATACTTCAGATTTGTTGAACTGGCAGCAGTGATTACCTGGAAATTGGCCGGGCAGGTAGGTGCCTGGACATTTACCACTTTACACTTTTTGGCTTCACAGCCACCATCATAAGTAATAGTGATGCAGGCTTCATATTCTCCTGCATGGGCATAAGTATGGAAGATCGCATAACTGCCCGTGTATGTAGTTGAAAATGTTTGACAACTTTCCGGGGTGCCATCTCCGAATTTCCAGCACACTTTAACCGGTTTTTTCTGTAGGCTATTGTTAATGATAGCACTGAAATATCTTCCTGTCGTAACCGATGTGGAGTTCAGCACCTGGAAGTCTGCCGTGCAGGTGGCATCTCCTGCGATAACACTAACTACCTGGCATTTCCTAGCCTGGCAGCCACCATCGTATCTAATAGTTACACATACTTCAAATTGACCGGTCCTTTCATAAGTGTGTGATGTTGCATAAGTTCCCGTGTAGGTGCCGGCGTAGGTAAAACATTTTTCTGTGCTCCCATCTCCAAAGTTCCAGCAAACAGATATAGGTTTATTCTGCTGGCTATTGCTAAGAACAGGGTTAAAGTATTTAAGCCTTGGATTAGTCAGTGTATTCAACACCTGGAAATCTGCCGTGCAGGTAGCATCTCCTGCAATTACACTAGCTACCTGGCATCTCCTGGCCTGGCAACCCCCATCGTATTTAATAGTTACACATACCTCATATTGACCCGACCTATCGTAAATGTGTGAAGTGGCATAAGTGCCGGTATAGGT
>JBLNAY010000169.1:0-49828 GCA_050259715.1 Candidatus Dadabacteria bacterium | reverse complement strand
TCTTATCGATTTAAGGTAGGGGAAGAAATTACCTCTATGCTGAAATTTACAGAGTTTCACCGTTATCCTTCCTTTACTAAAGGGACGGTCTACTTCTATGATGGAACCGCCACTGATGGCATGTTGAACTACAATTTTCTTATAGATGAAATGCAGTTTCTCAGGGGCAATGACACGTTGTCGCTGGCAGATGAGCCCACCGTAAAGTATATTGCTATCGGGAAGGATACCTTCCTGTTTCACAACAAAGGTTACCTGCGGCAACTGGCAACATTCGACAATAAGACGTTAGCTGTTAAAGAGGTTCTGCGTATTTTGTCGGTCGAAAACATGGGCGCCTATGGACTTCCGGTAGCCGCAGGCTCAGTAGATAACATTATCAGTATCAATGATCGCAAATTCACTGTTAACCAGGATGTCATACTTGCTTTGAGAATTTCCTGGTGGGTGGGGGAGAGGAAAAGCTTTTATCCTGCCAACAGGAAGAATGTATTAAAGGTGTTTGATAAGTCTCCTAAGGAGGCAGGTGATTACCTTGATAAGGTAAACTTTGAAAAACAAGACGACCTGGTACAGATGTTCAACAGGCTAAGTAAAGGCGAATAACAAATCTGGTTGATCGAAGAACAAAAGAATGAAGGCGATGCCGTTTACCTATTCAATGTCGATGATGCCCTCGCGGTTTTTAAACTCAGTCCGCTAGTAATCAGTGATGTCGCACCCGGCATTAAGCAATTTCGACTTCCGGGAGACGGATATTGTTAAGGAGTTGAGTGCAATCACCAGGGCTCCTATCTCAGAAAGCATGGTTGCATAGGTGTTCTTTGTTGTATACCGGCACCCTTTGATTCAATCTGCTGACCGGAAATCAACAACAGTCTTGAAGAACAGGGTCATGCACTATTACAAACGTCATCCAAAGCACTACAAGGATGGATAGCAAATTGATAATGCTGCTGTGGTGTAATAACTTTTCTGAAAATAATTGGACATGCCAATTATCTTTTTTGTGTAAAACTTTGAAGCTATTGGAACCAGGGGCAGTAATAATAACACAATAATACCCGGGTAAAGGCCAGTGATGACAATACCAACTAAGCTGAGTATAGCGACGGTAAGTGTTAATATCATTGCTGAATTTTTGTAAATTTATCTGCATTCATCCCATGGCAGTCGAACAATGAATATCTCCAAAATACAAAGTCAACCTATAATCTAACAAGAATATTTCAGGTTACAATACAAATTCTGACATATGAAGAATACGGCATTAATGCTATTACTAATTACTACATCCTTTTGTTTGGGCTTCGCAGTGAAAACTATTGCAACAAAGCAAGTGCCCGCAGAAACTCAAAAGAAAAAGGTGACGGGAATCGGTGGCATTTTCTTTAAATGCAAAGACCCTAAAAAAATGAGAGAGTGGTATCAACAACACCTTGGACTGAATACCAATCAATATGGTGCCGTGTTTGAATGGAGACAAGGGGCTGACACGACTAAGAAAGGCTTTACACAATGGAGTCTTTTTGCGGAGACAACCAAATATTTTGCGCCTTCTGAAAAGGACTTTATGATTAATTACCGGGTAGAAAACCTGGAGCAACTGGTAGAACAACTAAAAAATGAAGGTGTAACTATTACCGATAAAATAGAAACCTATGATTACGGTAAGTTTATTCACATTCTTGATATCGAAGAAAATAAGATAGAATTGTGGGAACCGAATGACATCCAGTATGAAAAATTAAGCGTACAAATGGGAGCTAAAACGACAAAATAAAATGAAGTATTTAGTCAAAAGAATTTAAAAGTGCTTTTGTTTAGTGAGGCTGTTTCTGCAGATGAAACTCAATTTAAATAAAGAAGGTCGGGTAAATGAACCCGACCTTCTTTATTATAGTTTGAGAGAGGTCCTTATCTTTCGATGATTAGTTTGGAGCTTTGCACCAGTTTCTTATTAGAAATTATCTGCACAAAGTAGATGCCCTTTGCTAAGGATGATACATCTACCTTTTGATAAGTACCTGCCAGCATTTGCATCTTCATTAGCTTACCACTGGCGTTAAGTAATCTTAATTCCAAAGGTCCGCTAATTCCGTCCAGCCGAACGTTGAACTCCGTTGTGGCAGGATTGGGAGATATAGTGATAGATGAGGGTACATCAAATACAACAGGCACCTGGCGTGAGTATTCAAATTTGTCATCATGGTACACTTGCTTCAACCGGTAAAGGTTTATTCCTTTTTGCGGAGCAACATCCATAAAGCTGTATACAGTGCGGGTGCTGCCATCGTCTTTGGCTAACACGGAAGCTAATGGAGTAAACTGTACACCATCATTCGATCTCTCCACGATGTACTTATCTGAATTGGTTTCGTCATTAACAATCCAATTCACATTAACAGATGACCCCTGTTTAACAGCTGTGAAGTCAAGTAATTTCGACGGCAGGACAATGAGCGCATCGAAAGCATAACGTGTAAATACAGGATAATGGTCCGTAGTGGTTGTACTGTAATTTGTAATGTATGAAGCTACATCTGTAAGAATCGTAGTACTTCCCTGCATCACATAGGGAGCGACTTTATTCGATACAATGACATGATCAATGACATCATTATACTTTGCAGTGGACTTCTTACCTGCCAAACTCAAAGACAAAGTAGGTGAATAGAAGTTATTCATGTTGTCCAAAGTGAAAGCAGAATAAGAAGTGATCTTTGGTGAGATGCCATCCGTGATAGTAGAATCCAGGTCGTCATTGAAGTCTCCAAGGATGATATAATTATCATTCGGGAAGTAAGCGAGCAGGGTATCATGCAATTCTGTTACTGCCGTTTTTCTCCTTGTATAAGAAGTTGAAGTAGGAGAGGTGTTTGCCTTTGCATGTATAAGTATGAAGTTGATGGTTTTAGTAACGCCATTCAAAGTAACATCAGCCTTTAAAAGGAACGGGTATCTTCCTGCCGACCAGTTGATGTAGGAAGCACTTGTTGTGTTCGTGTTATTGATCATTGGCCTGGTGCTGACATTAGAGAACATACTTGTTTTATAAACAAAGGCCAGTTTCTGTGCTTCTGCAAGTGAACCTCCAGTAGGATCAGGCGGGTTGACGTGTGAGCCATAGTTGCCAATTACATAAGCATACCCCGGCATCTGGCTAACTACACTTGCCAGGCGGGTTTCGCTTACCACTTCCACTAATCCATAAATGTCAGCTTTTGTATTTTGAAGTACGGTTTTCACATTCAACTCCTGTAACGCATCATCTGCGGGCCCGTTGGCGATACTGCCAAACCAGTCTATATTCCAGTTCACAACTTCGAGGGTATTTGCAGGATCTACAGTAGTGCCTTTTAGAGTGAGCGTGGTCGTTGCACCTGCTGTTGCTATAGACAATATACCGGTGTAGCTCTTATTTACTTCTGTGGGTGCAAACCGGGTATAAAGTGTCAGCAGAATATTGTTTGCTTCTGTTGTTGTATAGGTGACGGTGGAACTAAATGTGGTCCCGTCTTTTGATACGAGGAATGGTGAAGGAGCCGTGATTATAACAGGTGCGGTAATGTCATTAGCTAGAATTGTTATTGTCTTATCCATTGTTGCTCCCGGTGCTACATAGTTAAACAGAACGTCCGAACTATTAACAGTAATACTTGGAGGTGGGGGTGTGGATGAATTGGTAATTGTAATATCATCCAATGTCCACCGGGCACCTTCTTCATCCGTTGATATATAGACCCATGTAAGGAACACTTTTGCTTGTTTGAAAGCAGACAAGTTGATGTTTTCGGAGAGCGTCCACACATCTGATGTCTGGTTAGGAAAGCGACCGTTAAGATCTGTCCACGTGGCCAGGCGCGGATCTCCAGTGCCTGTGTAATCAGTGGAGATCTTCAGGTGTAAGGCTTCCCCGTTGAATTTCGTACGGCTCCAGAATGAAAGTAAAGGATATGTAGTACCCGTAAGATCAAAAGCAGGAGAAATCAACCAGTCTTCATTCGGAACATTGGTAGTTAAATAACCATTTATCTGTACTGCATAATTAAGGTTTGTCGCAGCATTAGCAGGATCCCTGCCGAAACTGGTGCAACCCCATTTCTGATCACCGGTAACACTATATTGGGTGAATCCATCGGATAAGGTATTGCTGCAGGTTGCAAAGCTGTAGGTAGTTCCCATAGTGCCGACTGGTGCTGTTGCCGCTGTAGTAAAATTCCAGCTGCTGCTACCAGATATTCCAGCGAAGTAATTATTTGAAGCATCTTTAACTGCATCTGAACTGATCTCGATGTAATAGCCTGTTGAAAATGCAAGTGAATATAGATCCAAGGCCACGGTGTTACCTGAAACAACTACTGCAGGGGAAGTTATCGCAGTCGATTGTACAATGCTGTTATCAGAACTTTTCTTTACGGTAATTGTTCCTGTTGATCCTTTCACAATGTTTTCTGAGAAGTTAACTACCGCGGTAAATGAAGTTTGCAGATTTGTACTGCCGCTTGCTGGCTGAAGTGAGCTAATAGCTGGAGGGGTCACATCATTGCCCCCGGAGTTGGAAGGACTGGGTGCTCCGGCGACGAAATCAGCACTGTTGATATTTGTATCCTGTGCGGTATTTCCTGATAATATTCTTTGAACAGATGTAGTGTTGGAAGGTGCCGGTGTTGGACCTGTGCCTTCAAAACAGTTGGCCGTAGTTCCAAACCCTACAAAGTCTACAATGGCTGTCCCTGTAGGACAAGTGCCCGTCAATGCTGTTGTTCCATTAACCAGCGCTACTTTGCCAGCGGTGCCAGACATGGATATGGTGCCAGTAGCATCAGGGAAAGGCAAATCAACTGTACCGCCTGATCCCTGCGCTTCCTTAATAAGGTAGTATCCGTGCGGCTGTATCGTTCCTGCCAGATTGGTAACCTGCCATGTTGTGCCAGTAGAACTGGCATACTGAACAGACCATCCCGTGAGATCCACAGCTGTTGAACCATTGTTGTATAATTCAATAAAATCATTTTTGTAAGTGGCTCCCGAGTTGCCACCGCCGCCGTAGATTTCATTAATGACAACCTGTGAGTGGGAAGTTAACGATAATAGGATGGTAAATAAAGCGAGTGTGTATAACTGTTTCATCAAGTAAGATTGTCCGGCAAATGTGCAGGAAAAGGGTGGAAAATGAAATGATCATCGTGCATATGTGGAGAAGCTGTTAATGAATAATGAAAATCGAATTGTGTCCGTAGTGTTTCTTTATCAACTCATCAACCTGGCTACAAACTGTTTCGGTGCAGTGAACAGGAAGCAAAACTGTTATTAAGGTAATGCTATTCAACGTGAAAGGTACGAGCACGGAATTAGCACGCTATTAGCACGGAATTAGCACGCTATTATCACGCAATTAATAGCGTGCCAATAGCGTGAGAATAGTGATCTAATAGCATGCTAATAGCGTACAAGGGTCGAGTAGGTTTGATAGAACTTTGGAATTAATAACGGTTGTCATTATATAAATAAGAAGATTAATCCGAAGAATTCATGAAAGAGTTAATAGATTATTTTTAATCTTTAATACTATGGCCATGATAACCTCACCGGGTATAAAGCAGGCAGTCCCCCTGTTTATGGTGGTAAACATGCAACGATCTCTGGATTTCTACACAAAAGGCTTAGGCTTTGAATTGAAGAACACGTGGGAGCCTGCAGGGAAAATCGATTGGTGCTGGCTCCAACTCGACAACGCTTCTATCATGCTGCAGGAATACAGGGAAACTCCTTCAATAGAAAACAGGGGAGAAGGGATAACCATCAATTTTGTTTGCGAAGATGCTTTGGCAGTTTATGACCGCATGATAGCCAATGGTCTTTCACCTTCAGAACCATTTGTTGGCAATAACATGTGGGTAGTGCCACTGAAAGATCCGGATGGCTATAAGCTGTTTTTTGAAAGTGCCACTGACGTACCGGAAGAAACAAAATATTTTGATTGGACGAAAAACAAGTAATTTAATTACGCAATACACCAGCGGGGAAACACATACAATCAAAACCAACGAAGATCTATGCAAGACAACTATTTCGACAGTGGCTATTCCGATGTCGGCGGATTGAAAATGTACTATGAGATATATGGACAAGGTAAGCCACTGGTACTCATTCACGGCGGCGGTTCAACCATACAAACATCCTTCGGACAGATCATTCCTCTTCTTTCAAGGAAACGGTTAGTTATCGCCGCTGAATTACAGGCGCATGGACACACTGGCGACAGGAATACAGACCTCAGCTTCGAACAGGATGCTGATGATATTGCATCTCTTCTTAGAAACCTAAACATAGCTAAAGCCGATTTCTTAGGTTTCAGTAATGGGGGACAAACAGCGATAGAGCTTGCCCTTCGTCATCGCCAACTGGTAAATAAATTGATAATTGCTTCAGCCTTTTACAAACGCAGTGCTGTCGCTACTCAATTCTGGGAAGGTTTCAACGGCGCAACCCTAGATGTAATGCCCGCTATTTATAAACAAGCATACCTTGAAATTAATAATGATGAAACAGGTCTTTTGAACATGTTCAACAAAGATGTGAAGAGGATGAAAACTTTTCAAGACTGGACAGACGAGCAGATGAAATCTATACAAACCCCTACTCTTATCATCAATGGCAGCAAGGATGTTGGCAGCCCTGAACATGCGGTGGAAATGTATCGCATCATTCCTGATTCTGAACTCGCTATTTTACCCGGTGGTCATGGAGATTATTTAGGAGAAATAGGTACTCTTGTAAATAGTCAATGGTCAAAGTTCAATGCGACTGAATTAATTGAAGAGTTCCTGGACAAGGGCTGACACAGCGATTGTAATTAATCATGATGCTATCACAATCCTTGATTGATTTTGTACATAGTGTTACCGGGATTACACCATTAGAAGAGCAACAGATACTTGGTTGTTTCAAGCCAATTTCATTAAAAAGTAAATAGGTTAGTTATGAGGTTTTTTATAACAGCCTTGGTGAATGCTGCCTAACCAGCTATTGAAAACAGTTATGATTATACTTATCTTCATCTCTAATGCCACGCTGCCGACATGTAAACCGTAAAACTTTATTGATGCCAGCAGCCACTAAACGTCTTGCTTATGCCAAAAATCATCATTTGTTTATTTCTACTGTGTATCAACTGTTATGGACAGAGTCAAACTTTACCAGCATCAAATACACCTGTCAAAACAATCTTTGCATATGGCGGAGAGATCAACAAAGACTTCCTGCGCTATGTGATTCGTCTGACCAAGAAAACGGAACCTAAAGTCTGCTTTTTACCTACAGCTGCAGCAGATAACCCTTACTACACCAATTATTGGTTTGAAATGTGTTTTGATTTCGCTGTTAAACCCAGTATTCAACGAATGTTTGTTAGCTCTTCGCCGGGGCAGAAGAGTTTTGAAGAGAATTTACTTGGTATGGATGCTATTATAGTAGGTGGTGGTAATACGCTCAACATGATAGCAATCTGGAAGGCACAAGGCGTGGATACGGTGCTCAGGAAAGCATATGAAAAAGGGATTATCCTGGCGGGAGGCAGTGCAGGTTCACTTTGCTGGTTTAAAAACGGTTTATCTGATTCAAGACCTCAAAAATTGAGTGTGGTGGAATGCCTTGGATTTATTAACGCCAGTCATTGTCCGCACTATTCAAGTGAAAAAACCAGGCGACCTCTATACCTGGAAAGTGTACTAAAAGGAGAAGTTCCCGCCGGTTATGCCTGTGATGATTTGGCGGGTATGTTGTTTCGCAATGGTTCTTTGGAAAAAGCAGTGACACTGGATAAGAACAACAATGTTTATTATGTGTCAGTGAAAGATGGTAAGATTGAAGAACAGAAAATAAGTGCAGAATTGATCAAATGAATCTTCCCGGGGAACACTCCATTTGTTTTAAATTAGCTTCTTTCAAACGAACAATTAAGTCATGGCAAAAACAAATAGACAGGAATTATCGGCAAAAGAAAGTGAAGGACTTCTAAAAATATTGAAAACCCGGTTTGAGAAGCATATGAACCGGCATAAAGGTTTGGAATGGAGTAAAATACAGGCGAAACTCGAAGATAATCCGGGGAAACTATGGTCGCTCCATGAAATGGAAAGCACGGGCGGAGAGCCGGATGTAATCGGCCAGGATACAAAGACAGGAGAGTATATCTTCTGCGACTGTTCCGAGGAGAGTCCTAAAGGCCGCAGGAGCCTTTGTTATGACAAGGAAGCGCTGGATGCAAGAAAAGAAAATAAACCTGCCGGAAGTGCTGTTGACAGGGCTACAGTTATGGGTATTGAACTCTTATCTGAAGATGAATACAGGCAATTGCAAAGGTTGGGGAATTTTGATTTGAAAACATCCAGTTGGGTAAAAACACCTCCTGAAATCCGCAAAGCCGGTGGAGCGGTGTTTTGTGACCGACGCTACGACCATGTGTTCCTGTATCATAATGGTGCAGAATCATACTATGCTGCCCGGGGGTTCAGGGGAAAGTTGAAGGTGTGAGCAGTAATCATCAATAAGGAAAATTGTTTTAAACTCCTCATTTCAGAAGAGCAGGCGATATATTCAGAAAAGCACGACAGTACAGGATTATATTTAACCGGAATCCAATACTTTTAGCTACTGGAATGGATTTGCAACATCATTGACGAGTGGTGCTGATTGGATCGTTATAGACCATCTTCCAACCTGTAATTTCAATTGTTTGCATGAACTATCGTATAAGTCGGCTGGTATTATTATGCAGTTTATATACTCTTGTAAGTATATACTGCCAGGCATCTGATGGCCCTTCGGTAAACTACCTGGGCATAGAGCAGGGGCTTTCCAACAATGCCGTCACCAGCATCTACCAGGATCATAACGGCTTTATGTGGTTCGGCACCTATGATGGGCTGAACCGCTATGATGGCTATACTTTCAAGGTTTTCCGCAACACCATTGGCGATCCTCATTCCCTGGTTGATAATCATATTTATACTATTGAAGGAGACCGGTATCACAACCTTTGGTTAGGATGCGAAAAAGGAGTAAGCATCTATAACCCGGTTAGTGCTGATTTTTCGCAACCAACATATACTCCATGGAACGGCAAAACACCCCTGGTTGTGGATGCAGGCAGCCCTGTTATTAAGTCTCTCCCTGCAACAGGAGAAGTACTCGTAGGTACCAGCACCAGCGGTTTGCTGGTGTTTGAAAACAACAGCCAGAAAGGAATACAGGTTGCTTACACTGCCTCACGTGGAATAACGGGTAATTATGGTGTCCAGGCCATTGAGTATGACCCTTTTAAAAAATGGGTATGGGTGTTCGTAGAGCAGGAAGGGCTTTGCCGCTATGACCCGGCAAGCAGGAAACTTATATTTGTCAATAGCAGTGTTAAACAGGCGAATTATTTAAGAATAGACAGCAAAGGCACCATATGGCTGGGAAATGATAATGGACTTTTCCAGTATGATGATAAAGCAGGGAGGTATAGTGAAAATAAAATGCCTTCAGTATTCAAGGTCTCTGGTTTGTATGAAGACCGGCAGCACCTGTTGTGGATAGCTTCTGATGGCGGTGGAGTGTGGTATATGTCTCCTGCGGCTCGTTATGCTCATGCTTATACTTCTGCACACGGGGCTCCTCTCGTAAATAGCAACGCCGTTTATGCCATCTATGGCGATGCCGCAGGAAGAAAGTGGATAGGCACCTTACGTGGTGGCGTAAACGTAATTTATCCGCGCACCAGTTCCTTTAAGCATATCAATTACACAGGTCCGGGGCAAAATAATGAAGTAAATAATTTTATTCTGTCTGCCTGTGAAGATGGCAAAAACATCTGGATAGGAACCGATGGAGCTGGCTTACGCAACTGGAACCGCGCTAATAACAGCTCGGTACTTTATGTTCATAGTTCTGAACCATCTTCCATCAGCAGCAATTTTGTTACTTCTGTAATGCGGGATTCACAGAATGATCTATGGATTTCTACCTGGTTTGGAGGCATCAACCGGTTGAAGAACCACTCGCAAAATTTTGAACACTTCACCTGCGTCAATCCTTATACCCATTCGGAAGAAAACAACTCCTGGCTGGTATATGAGGATACACAGAAAAGGATATGGGCCAGCACTACCAATAACGGCACCCTTTACCTTTTTAACAGGGCAAAGAACCGCTTCGAGATCTTTGACAACCGGGTCATTAATATACAAAGCCTTGCTGAGGACAGTGAAGGCAGCCTATGGGGTGGCAACTACACTTCCTTAATTAAAATTGACAGGCAACAAAAGAGGCACATCACTTATAAACTCGGTTACACTGTCAGGTGCATTCACGAGGACAGGAACAAAAATTTCTGGATCGGTACGGAAGGAGGTGGCCTATTGCTGTTTGACCGCAACAGCGGCAAGTATCAAAGGTTTACAACTTCGGAAGGCTTGCCCAGTAATAGTATACTGCGCTTGCTTGAAGATAAGAGTGGCAACTTGTGGCTAAGTACTTACAACGGGTTGTGCAAGTTTAATAGTACAACTAAAACGAGCCGCAACTTCTCCCAATCAGATGGATTACAAAGCAACCAGTTCAGTTTCAATGGGGCACTTGCCTTGTCGTCCGGTGAGTTCCTTTTTGGAGGGATCAAAGGTTTCAACCTGTTTTATCCGGATAGGATAAATGACTCAAAAGAGTCTCCTCGCGTATTCCTTACCGGCTTAAAGATCAATAACAGGCCTGTTGAAGATCAGCTTTCATATGTAAGTCAACGACAGTTCGAACAAATAGAACAGGTGACGATGCCCTATGAACAAGCCATCTTGTCACTGGACTTTGTGGCTCTTGAATATACCGGTGCCGACAAAATAAAGTATGCTTACCTGCTGGACGGCTGGGATAAAACATGGAACTATGTAAACAATTTTCGCAGCGCCAATTATTCGAGGCTGCAGGAAGGGAGCTACACCTTTAAGATCAAGGTGATGAATGCCGATGGTGTATGGAGCCGTGAAACCCGGTTGCTGAACATCATTGTTTTGCCACCATGGTATCGCACCTGGTGGGCTTACCTGGTATACCTTAGTTTCTTTGCCGGCGCACTTTATCTCTATCTTTTCTACAATAAACGCCAGGAAAGATTAAAGTACGAGATCAAACTGGCGCACATTGAAAAACAGAAGGAAAAGGAAATCACCGAAAAGAGAATGTCATTTTTCACAGATATCTCTCATGAATTCAGGACACCTCTTACGCTGATCATCAATCCAATCAGGGATATGATCAACGAGTCGGACGATGCCGGCAAGAGCCACCAGTTTAATATTATTTACCGCAATGCAAGACGGCTTTTAAGTTTGGTTGATCAACTACTGATCTTCCGTAAGGCTGATGTGGAGGCGGATAAAATGAAATTCAGCAGGGTAAATTTCTATAGCTTTTGTCACGAGATCTTCCTGTGTTTTGTTCAGCAGGCGAAGATCAATAAGCAGGAGTACCTGTTTGAATGTGAAAACAAAGAACTCGAGCTATATATTGATGCGGAGAAGATGGAGATTGCCTTATACAACCTCCTTTCGAATGCCATAAAATATACTACAGCCGGTGGGAAGATTTTGCTGAAGGTAGAAGAAAACAATAGGCAGGTACTGTTAAGGGTAACAGATACAGGATATGGCATTTCAAAAGCTGCCGGAGAACGTTTGTTTGAAAAATTCTACCAGGCTGATAATACCCCTGTAAGATCAGGATTTGGGATCGGTTTATACCTGGTGAAACACTTTATTGAAGGTCACAAAGGGCAGATAAGCTTTGAAAGTCAAGAGGGCAAGGGCACTTCTTTCCTGGTTCAATTGAACAAAGGCAGGCTGCACCTGCAGGGATCCGTTATAGAGGATGACGAAACCGGGGAAGCTTACCACCAGCATTTATATGTGGATGATGCGGAAGAAATGTTACCTGTAGCTGCCAAAGAAAAGAAGCTGGAACAACTGGTTACCGACCGCCGAACGATATTGGTGGTCGATGATGATAGGTCAATACGATCCTACTTGCAGGAAATACTAAAAGATAAGTACGAACTGCTGGAAGCACCTAACGGTGCAGAAGGTTTACAAGTCGCTCAGAAGTTCTACCCCGATCTTGTGATCAGTGACATCCGCATGGAGGTGATGGATGGTATACAACTATGCAGGAAGATCAAAGGAGATTCCTCGCTCAATCACATTCCTGTGATCCTGGTTACCGCCAGTGGCACCGGTGAGATGGAGTTGCAGGGTATTGAAGGCGGTGCGGATGTATATATCACCAAGCCTTTCGATAAGGAGATACTGCTTGCAAAGATTGATAACCTGTTTAGAAGAGGAACTGAATTACAGCGCTACTTCCTCAACGAGGTTACCCTGAAGAAGAACACACTGAAAATCTCCCCTGAATACAAGGAGTTCATAGAGCGGTGCATTACTATAGTAGAAGCGCATATCAATGATGAGGAGTTTTCAATAAAGATGCTGGCAAAGGAAATCGGCATGAGTCATTCCAATTTATATAAAAGGGTAAGGTTGATCTCGGGCCAGTCAGTGAATGGCTTTGTGCGCTACATACGCTTAAGGAAAGCGGCAGAACTTATGATCAGGAATGATTGTAACGTGAATGAAGCAGCCTTCCAGGTAGGTATCAGCGACAGCAAATACTTCAGAAGCCAGTTCAATAAACTCTTTGGAATGAATCCTTCGGAGTACATCAAAAAATACCGCGAGCCGTTCAATAAGGTGTATAGCGTTTCTTCGAATATGGTGAAGGATGGTGTGAGGTGAGAGGATTCCGGAGTAAGGATGCGGGATAGAGGATAGGAGTTGCGGGCTGGGGAGGCATATGGAGCATGCACGATTCGGTATGGGGGATATCGGGTGGATACAGGAAGCAGGATATCGTCTGCTTAAATTCCCGAACTTATTTCAGGGTCAATATGAAGTTTCTATAAGGTTTGTATAGGGTTTGTATGGAGTTGGTACGGAGTTAGAACGGCTTTAGACGCTGCAAACTCAATGCAGACGCCATTCTAACTCCATTTTATCCATATGGAAACGGTAAGGATGCGGGTATGGAAAATGGAAGATGGGGCATGCGGGATACAGCTCCATGATTCCGGATACAGCCCCCTGGCTAGTTAAGGCAGTCTGGCTGGAAATGCCCATTAACTTCATTCCTCACTGGTATTTTTACGAAATTACCCCTCAATTTGACGAATTATACCCCTTTGCGTGACAAGCGTCATATCTAATTTGGACCTTTTATTATTGTTTTATGTATTCGAGGTCACAAAGAACAGGTGTTGCAAATTCATCGCTTATGAAAACATCTTTCAAACTAATAGGGAAACCCCTTCTTGATTTCAACTATAAACTTTCCAGGGTGCTTTGGTTACTTGGACTTTGGGTCATTAGCGGTTTTAGTGCTCAAGGCCAGGGTAAACATTCTTTTACTTTAGGAGACTCCGCTTTCCTTCTCGATGGCAAACCTTTCCAGATGATATCGGGTGAGATGCATTACCCGCGTGTTCCCCGTGAAGCTTGGCGCCAGCGTATGCGCATGGCCAGGGCTATGGGCCTTAATACTATAGGCACTTATGTATTCTGGAACCTTCATGAACCGGAGAAGGGCAAGTTCGATTTTACCGGGAATAACGACATCGCCGCTTTTGTGAAAACAGCACAGGAAGAAGGCTTGTGGGTTATTCTTCGTCCGAGTCCATACGTTTGTGCCGAATGGGAGTTCGGTGGTTATCCTTACTGGCTGCAAAATGAAAAAGGATTGATCGTACGCAGTAAGGAAGTGCAGTATTTAAAGGAATACAGGGACTACATTCTGCAAGTAGGAAAACAGCTCGCTCCCTTGCAGGTGAATCATGGAGGTAACATCCTCATGGTTCAGATAGAAAATGAGTATGGCTCCTATGGCAATGACAAGGAGTACCTGGATATCAATAAGAAACTCTTTATAGAAGCAGGCTTTGATGGCCTGTTATACACCTGTGACCCTGGGAGGGATGTGGCTAATGGATATTTGCCGGGGCTTTTACCTGCAGTAAACGGGATAGATAAACCCTCGCAGGTAAAGCAACTGGTAAGACAATATCATAATGGTAAAGGACCCTTCTACATTGCCGAATGGTATCCGGCCTGGTTTGATTGGTGGGGCACACAACATCACACGGTGCCTGCCGGCAAATACGTCGCTGCACTGGATAGTGTTTTATCAGCAGGTATCTCCATCAATATGTACATGTTTCATGGAGGTACCACCAGGGGTTTTATGAACGGATCTAATTACAACGACAGGAGTCGTTTTGAGCCGCAAGTAAGCAGCTACGACTACGATGCACCACTGGACGAAGCAGGAAACGCTACTGAGAAGTTCATGAAATTCAGGGAAGTGATTCAAAAGCATTTAGCGGGCGCGCCATTGCCTTCCGTTCCGGCGAAAAAAGTAACGATCACCATTCCGGAATTCAGTCTCACTACATCGGCAAGCATTTTCGATCTGTTGCCTAAACCTGTTGTAAATGCCAGCCCTTTGACCTTTGAGGACCTACACCAGGCTTACGGCCTTGTTGTTTACCGATCAGAAATTAATGGTGACGGCTCGAGTGGAGCACTAAAGATCAAAGACCTAAGGGATTTCGGAATTGTTTTCATCAACGGCAAAAAGATCGGTGTGTTGGACAGGAGATTGAAGCAGGATAGTCTTTCGGTTACCTTGCCAAAAGGGAAAGTTCGACTGGAAATAGTAGTGGAGAATTCAGGCAGGATCAACTTCGGGCCTTACTTATTGAAAAACAAAAAAGGCATAACTGAGTCGGTCAGCTTCTCAGGACAGGTGATAAAAGCATGGAAAATGTATGGTTTGCCATTTAATAATTTGAAGTCAATCTCTTTAAAACCGGCAAGATCGGCAACCGATGCTCCTGTAGTCAGGAAAGGGAACTTTCAACTAAGCAAGGTTGGTGACACCTACCTGGATATGCGCGGCTGGGGTAAAGGAACGGTGTGGGTGAATGGCCACAATCTTGGTCGGTACTGGAATGTAGGTCCCCAGCAAACCATCTATGTGCCCGTTGAATGGTTGAAGAAAGGTAATAATGAGATCGCGGTTCTGGAACTACTTAAGCCCGCGCAGACCAGGATACATGGGATAGACAAACCCATATTGGACCAATTAGGAATTCAAACAGTATTTAATAACTAACGGGGATAATTAACTGTAATGAAAGAATGCGTGTAGGACAGTTTGTCATATCAGAATTCAAGCTTGTTTAACAAAGATTCTGAAGCATGGTAATAACTATCAAAAAGAGAAATTCACAAGGTTAAATAACTAGACTCATTACAGCAATAGGAGTTTTGAAATCAAGAGGAATATTATTCATTCCCGGGGTATTTACGATCGGAATTTATCAATTTACCCCCCTTATATTGTCAATACTCCCCCATACAGATATTTATATAGGTGATATTTTCGTTGAAATATTTTAATAAATCGATGGACAAAAGAGTTGCTCATCCAATTTTAAACGGCTATCGATTACTTTACGCCCTCCTTTACGAATCCAAAACAAACTGAAACATTCATTCACTGAACTATAGAAAAACCATTTGATTGCTTTAACTCTAAACAATTGATTTCTAATTTTTAATAAGCTGCATATGAAGTTGCCTCTTTCGTCTGTTGTCTTTATTGTTGCAATGCTGGTAGGTTCGCTTGCGGAAGCGAAATCTGCCAAAAAGGCAAGCGGTAAAGAAAAATTCTATTTCAGCGGTTATCATACCCGGAAAGTACCGGATACCGCAAACACTGGGAAGGACACTAGTATTGTGAAGGTGAATTCCTCCGAACCGGTTCAGCTGGTATATACCACCAGTCCTGAAAAGCTGACCACTGCTTCGACCGATGTAGTGTATAATGGTGATATCATCAAATCGCCGGTAACGAGTTTCCGGAATGCCTTAACCGGCCGTCTTGCCGGGTTATACACCTTGCAGGGTTCCGGTTTGCCCGGTGCTGATGGTGCTAACCTCACCTTAAGAGGGCAAAACCCGGTGATCATCATTGATGGAGTGGTAACTACCCTCACCACCTTTGACCTCGAGGAGATTGAATCTATCACAGTTTTAAAAGATGCCGTTGCCACCGCTATGTTGGGTGTCAGGGGATCACATGGTGCAATTGCAGTTACAACCAAAAAAGGAAGGGAGAGTAAGCAGGAAGTTTCCTTTACTGTTCAATCAGCTATTCAACAGCCGATTGGATACCCAAAAACTTTAAATGCCTATGATTATGCACGACTTCACAATGAGGCTCTCCGCAATGATGGAATAGACAGTGCGTTCTCAGGTCTGTATTACAGCCAGGCCGCTTTGGATGCTTATCGCACTCATACAGATCCTATCAAATATCCTGATGTAAATTACAGGGATGCTGTTACTAACAATAGCTCTTTTTTAAACAGGTATACGTTAAGTGCCAGGGGCGGTAACAGGGTTGCCCGTTACTATGTTACCCTGGAGCACGTAAATCAATCAGGATTTCTGAAGACCGTTGATAGTAACAGTTACAACACAAACAACAACTTTAAGAGTTATGTTATCCGCTCAAATGTCGATATCAACATAACGCCAAAACTCACTGGTGGCATCTACCTGTTGGGACGAATACTGAATGGCAATGAGCCCGGTGCTTATACCAATACTATTGTCTCCAACATGTTGAATACACCTGCCAATTCATACCCGCTGTTGAATGCGGATGGAACATTCGGGGGTACACAACTCTATCAGAATAATGTTTTGGCACAGGCGATCAGTTCAGGATACCGACAGAACTACAAGAGAGACATCCTTGTGAATATGTACCTGAAACGTAACCTGGATGAGATCTTACCAGGTTTATATGCACAGGCAAAGGCTGCCTTTAATTCTACTCTATCAGAAAACATTGACCGTTCTAAATCTTTTGGCGTCTTTCAACAATCAGCTATGGGGAATACTCAGTACGGCACAAATGGAACGCAGGCCAATGGGAACTGGGTTGATTACCAGGGACGCAGCAACTATGAAGAATTTAGTATGGGTTGGGATAAGGTGTTTAAAAATGCACATGGTGTAAATGCCCTTGTGCTGGTGAATAGGGATAACTCTTTTGATGGTTATAATTTGCCGTATACCATCACCGGCACTTCAGGTCGTCTTGCTTACAATTTCAATAAGAAGTATTTAGTGGAAGGGACATTTGGATATAACGGATCTAATCGTTACCCGGATAATGGCTCTACTAAGAGGGGCTTTTTCCCTGCCATCGGGTTAGGCTGGAACATAGACCAGGAATCTTTTATGAAGGCTGCTTCCTTTGTTTCGAATCTGAAATTATATGCTACCTATGGTAAAGTAGGTTGGGATGACCCCGGTTATTTTGTTTACTATCCCAGGTTCTTTGATGGACCCGGATATAATCTGGGTACAAGTGCCGGATCTGTTACCACCATTACTGAAGGTCCTCTTGCCAATAAATATATCACGTGGGAAAAAGCTAATAAACTAAACCTGGGATTAAGTGGAGCGCTGGTTAATAATCATATAGGATTTAAGGTAGAATACTTTAAAAACAAGTACTATGACCTTCTGCAGCAAAGAGGAAGAAACAGTACTATGATAGGCCAGGATTATCCCGATGAGAATATAGGTGAGAATCAATATTCCGGAGTGGAAGGACAGGTATCTTACCAGCAAAACACAGGAAAATTACAATATTATGTTTCTGCGAATGCATCTTCTGTTGGTAGTAAAGTTCTGTTCATGGATGAAGTTACTTATCCATATAGCTGGATGAATCGCACTGGCCAGCCGGTTGGGCAGCGCTTTGGTTATGTAGCTGAAGGACTGTTCCAGACGCAGGCACAAATTAATGGCAGTGCTACTACAACAGGGTATGTTCCACAACCGGGTGATATTAAATATAAAGATCTGAACGGAGATGGTGTGATCAATCAAAATGATCAAACGGTAATTGGCAATACCAAGCCTTTGTTCTTCTGGGGAACCTCATTGGGTTTAAGCTGGAAAGGACTTGATGTAAGTGCACTGGTACAGGGAGTAGCCAACAGGAACATCTATTTAAGTGGAGGCAGCTACTGGGCCTTCCAAAATGGAGGTACAGGCCAGGCTTACGATGAAAACCTCGCTCGATGGACACCTCAGACAGGAGCAACTGCCACTTATCCAAGACTTAGTTATGGTACCAACACCAACAACCAGGCAACCTCCAGCTATTGGATTAAGAATGGTAATTACCTGAGACTCAGGAATGCAGAAATTGGATATTCATTACCACAGGCATTGACCGATAAAGTAAGGCTGAAGACCGTGAGAGTATTTGTAAACGGATATAACCTTGTCACTGTAGCGGCATCAGAGCTCGATGGCAGGGACCCCGAAGCCTATACCGGTGGTTATCCTGTACAGCGGCTGGTGAACTTTGGCTTAAACATCAAATTATAAGATTGCACCATGAAAAAAACAATATATTTCTTCTCCATACTATTCACGGGAATGCTGGCATTAACCTGGTCTTCCTGTACGAAATATGAGCAGGAGCCTAAGGATTGGTTTAAGTCAGACCTCACCTTTGATACTCTTGACAAAAACGGCATAGTAGCAGGTTATGATCTGAATAACATCTACACCTACCTGCCAAATGGGTTTAATCGCATTGATGGAGATTTCCTGGATGCCGCTTCCGGAGACGCTATTCCTTCCCGCTATAATACAACTGTTGAAAATTATACAAAAGGTACGGTAAGTGTTATTAATAACCCGGATCCTTACTGGGGAACTGCTTATTACGGCATTCGTAGGTCAAACATTTTCCTCTCTAATATTGTTAATGTACCGATCGCGGTTCAAACGAAACAATATTGGAAAGCGGAAGCAAGATTTCTAAGGGCTTTCTTCTACTGGGAATTGCTCAAAAGGTATGGTGGTGTGCCACTAGTTGGCGATAATATCTATGGGTTGGATGATAATATTCAACTTCCGCGCAACACTTTTGCCGAGACAGTGGATTACATCGTAAACGAATGTACTGCTATCAAAGACAGCCTTCGGGTAGATCCCACATCGGATGCGGAATGGGGACGTGCATCGAAAGGAGCTGCAGTAGCTCTTAAATGCCGTGTGTTGTTATATTCTGCCAGTCCCTTGTTTAATGGAGGTGGTGTAGAATCTGATCCTGTAAAGAAAGCATTGACAGGTTATCCTACAGCAGATCCAGCCCGCTGGCAGAAAGTGGTGGATGCGGTAACGGAATTTAATGCACTCGGTTATTATAAACTGGTGACCAGTGGTAGCCCGACGCCGTTTGCATCTGTGTTTACAACTAAGAAGAGTACGGAAATCATATTTGCAAAACAGTCCGGCAACAACACAGGGCTGGAATACAGCCAGAGTCCTGTTGGCTACATTATATCCAATAGCAGGAGCCAGGGACTTACCAGTCCAACACAAAACTTTGTGGATGCATTTCCAATGGCTAATGGCATGGGAATTAACGAAACCGGTTCAGGATATTCGGCTTCCACACCTTATGCTAACAGGGATCCACGCTTAGGGGCGACGGTTTTCTATAATGGATTACAGTGGTTGAACAGGAATGTACAAACTTCACAAGGTGGCCTTGATAAACCAGATGATCCTGCTGTTGCACCCGTGCAAACAAGAACCGGGTATTATCTAAGGAAGTTCCTTGGAAACTTTGCTACCAGTACTTCTTTTTCCAACCAAAGTCACAATTTCCCCATCTTCCGTTATGCAGAGATCCTGTTAAATTATGCAGAAGCATTAAATGAATTAGGACAAGTTGAAAATGCTGTTACCCAAATAAAAGCTCTTAGGTCACGTGCCGGAATTGCAGCTGGCACAAATGGCCGAAATGGTATCAAAGCAGGTATTACTCAATTAGAAATGCGTGACCTGATAAGAAATGAACGGCGTATTGAGCTTGCTTTTGAGGAACATCGCTTTTGGGATATCCGTCGCTGGAAGATTGCCGACCAGGCAGTGGGCACACCTTTATTTGGGATGAATATCAGCAGTGGCACCACACCAACTTACCAGCAGGTAACGGTTGCTAACCCGGTATTCCAAAACAGGTTGTACCACATGCCGATTCCTTATGATGAGATTACCAAAAATCCAAAACTGATTCAAAATGAAGGATGGTAAAAGCAACTCAAAACTCTTTCCTTTAAAAGCATTTATAATGAATAAAATATTATATTTCTTTATAGCAATCCTGTTCCTTTCATCAGGCCGATCTCTTGCCCAGGGCAGCACCGCAACAGGCCAGGTGAGTGACTCTACCGGATCTCCTGTCGTAGGAGCCTCCGTTGTCGAGAAAGGAACTACCAATGGAACTACCACTAATGCTTCGGGCAGATTTTCCATTACATTAAAAGGTAGCTCTCGCACATTGGTTATCACGAGTGTAGGTTATGAACCGCTGGAGTACCGTTTAAATGGCTCTTCTGCGCAAGTAGTCTTGAAAAACACCGCGGGAAGTCTTGCCGATGTAGTGGTTGTGGGTTATGGTAAACAAAAGAAGCTCACACTCACAGGTTCTGTAAGCTCTGTTTCGGGTGCTGAGATCAGGGAGAATCCTGCTGCCAGTATTCAAAACACTTTAGCCGGGCGCTTACCCGGTTTCTTCTCGCAGCAAACTTCCGGCAGACCGGGAGCAGATGCTGCCAACTTTTATATCAGGGGTATAAGTTCGTATAATAGTGGAAGCACAACTCCTTTGATCATAGTTGATGATATTGAAGTTTCTTATGACCAGTTTGCAAGAGTGGACCCCAATGAAATAGAGTCGCTGAGTATATTGAAAGATGCAGCAACGACGGCTGTTTACGGTGTGAGGGGTGCAAATGGTGTGGTAGTAGTTACTACAAGACGCGGTAGGATAGGAGCTCCCCAGATATCTTTCCGTGGAGAGACCAGTCTGCAACAACCCACTATAATGCCTCATTACCTGAATGCTTATGAATCTGCAGTTCTGTATAATGCAGCCCGCAAGAATGATAATCAAACTCCATATTTCAGTGATGCTGATTTAGCGGCTTATCGCGATCATACAGACCCTTACGGACATCCTGATAATAATTGGAGAGAGATCTTATTCAAGAACTTCAGCAAGCAATTCCGGGGCAATTTTGATATTTCCGGTGGTACGCAAAGTGTGAAGTATTTCGTTTCTGCCGGATTTCTTTACCAGGATGGTATGGTGAAAGACTTCAGTAGTAAAGTGGGCATTAATAACAATTTTTATAACCAGCGTTATAACTACAGGTCCAACCTGGATATAAAGATGACCAGTACTACTGATGTGAGATTGGATTTGTTTGGGAACATTAGTGAAATCAACACGCCACAGATAAATAGTCCTAATGGCTACAATGATGTATTCTACGATTATAGTAGCTTCCTCACCCTCGCACCTTTTTCTTATCCTGTTTACAACCCTGATGGATCATTCGGTTACAGCCAGTGGCAAAAGAGTCCGGGAGTAGGAGGCACTGCATATGATGCTAATAACATCATTGGGAGGCTTACTTACCTGGGCTATACGAGGAACTTCGAAAACAATATGAACTTAGTGGGAACTGTTAATCAAAAACTGGATTTTATCACAAGGGGATTGTCTTTCAAGGGAACCCTTTCTTATGCATCCAGCTATCCAACCAATGTTAGCATGCAGGGTGGTGAGTTCCCTTCCTTTATCTATGACCCAGTTTCAAATACTTATACCCCAAGGAATTCAAATGTTTACAGGGTCCGCCGTTTAATTCGTGGTTCATGGAATGGTAATACCGTGAGGAATGTTACTTCACAGGTTTACCTGAACTATGATCGCACTTTTGGACGTCACCATGTTTATGGACTTGGCTTACTCAGCCAGAACTCAGTGACCCAACCCGGGAATGCTACTTACAATTATATACCCAACAATTTCAGGGGAATTACAGCTCGCATGGGTTATGATTATAAACAGAAATACCTGTTGGAGTTTAACGGTGCTTATAATGGTTCTGACCGTTTTTCTAAAGAAAAAAGATATGGATTCTTCCCTGCGGTTTCTGCAGGTTGGAACATATCAGAGGAGAAGTTCTTCAGGGATAATATCAGCTTTATCAACCGTACTAAAATAAGAGGCTCTTATGGTTTAGTAGGTAATGATAAAATTGGTAGTGGTTTCAACTACTACTATCAGCAGAACTATTCAACGAGTAACAACGTAACTTATTTTGGTAATCCGAGTGGTAATGGCCAGGCAGCTATTTATGAAGGAACACTTGGAAATCCGGATGTAACCTGGGAGAAAGAAAAGAAGTTAGACCTGGGTATAGAAATGGGCTGGTTTGGTAATAAACTGTCTTCCACAGTTGACTATTTCAATAACAATCGTTTTGATATTCTTACCACCAGGAGCGGTGCTAATTCTTCCGTGTCTTCTGTATTCGGACAAGGTTTGCCTCCTGTGAATCTTGGTAAAGTAAATAACAAGGGTATTGAAGTTGAATTAAATTATAGCAATAACATTGGGAAAGATCTGACTTACTCAGTTAAAGGAACTTATTCACATGCGAAGAATAAGATCATCTTCCAGGACGAACCTGCATACAGGTATGATTACATGGCATTCACTGGCAACAGCATTGGAATGCAGCGTGTATATACCTGGATTGGCTTTTACCAGGATAGTGCTGATATCTCAAAGAGTGCTAAACCGGGACAAACAGTCAGACCCGGCGATTTAAAATATGAGGACCTAAATGGTGACGGCATAATTGATGGCTATGACATGAAGGTGCAGGGCTTTTCCAATGTGCCAAATACAACGGCAGGTCTCCAGTTTGGTGTGCGTTACAAAGGGTTTAATGTAAATGTGTTCTTCCAGGGAGCTAAAGACTTTTATGTGCGCGGCGGTGGCGAAGCCATCCAGGCCTTTTCTTCCAACCTCACAGAAGTACATCAACAGGCATGGACACCTGAATTAGGGGATAATGCGAAATATCCTTTGCTGACGTTTATTCCTGGCATAAGTGATTCACGAGCTAATATTTCAACTTTCTGGTTATTGCCAGGTGATTACATCAGGCTGAAGACTGCAGAATTAGGGTACACTTTACCACAGAAGTTTGTCAAATCACTGCGCATGAAAAACATTCGTCTTTATACCAATGGCTATAACCTGCTAACCTGGACAAAGCTTAGCAAATTATACCAATTGGATCCCGAGATCAATAGTGGAACAGACAGGGTGGTTTATCCTCCTCAACGTATTATCAACTTCGGTGTAAGTGCTACATTCTAAAAATGAAATAATTTAAAATAATATGTATAAGCATAAATGTTTTAAAATAAACCTTCTGATCCTGGTCGGGATTGTTGCCATCATGATCTCCTGCACAAAGTCGGAAGGATTTCTTGAAAACAAAACAACAGCTCTGAATGAAGACCTTGTGTTTTCAGACAGTTTAAGGACCATACAATTCCTGAATGGAATTTATGGTGATATCGGGTTTACTTTCAACAAACAAAGATGGGACACTCACGGTAACACAGAACAGTCTACGGATGATGGTGAGTATACTTACAGTGCAGCTTACCGCCCGTCAGTTATGTTGTACCAGGGAACTCTTTCCGCAACTAACCTTGGAACTACCAATCCAACTATGATTGACTTCTGGACGGTGCCTTATAATAATATCCGTAGGTGTAACTTGCTGATGTCCCAGTTGCCAACTGCTCCATTGTCTGCCGCGATGAAATCAAGAATATCAGGAGAAGCAAAATGTCTCCGTGCATGGTATTACATACAGTTGTTAAGTTTTTATGGTGGTGTTCCCAACGTAGGAGATGATGTATATGATATTGAGTCAATCATCAACCTTCCACGTTCAAATTTCTCAGACCTGGTAACCTATATTTCAAAAGAACTCGATGCCGCTGCTCAATTATTACCTGCTCCGGGGGGACCAGGATACCAGGATATGGATTATGGCCGTGTAACCAAGGGTACATGTCTTGGGTTAAAGTCCAGGTTGACACTATATGCTGCTAGTCCCTTATTTAATGGTGGTTCTATAGCCACGGATGAAAAGGTAAAAGCCATTGTAAGTTATCCTACTTATGATGTGAAACACTGGCAGGATGCGGCTGATGCAGCGCAAGCCGTAATTAATTCAGGTTATTATTCTCTTTATGTTGATAATGCGACACAGGCGGGATATGGTTTTTACAAAACCTTCCTTACAAGAGTCAATCCGGAATATATATTCGGACGTTATCGCCCAGGTAACAAAGACTTTGAATATTTCTATAATCCCCCTACCAGGAACGGCGCTAATTATACAAGGGCCACTCAGAACGTGGTAGATGCCTTTCCAATGAAAAATGGAAAATCTATCACTGATCCGTCTTCCGGCTATGATCCACAGAATCCTTATGTGAACAGGGATCCTCGTTTCCGTTATACAATCATTTACAATGGATCCAGGTATGCTACTAATTCAAATACGCAGGATTTCGTCTGGACTTTCAGTACAGGAACCGGAACTACAAATGATAAATATGTACCCGGAACGAACACAGGTTATTACGTACGCAAAATGTGTGATAGTAGTGTTTCTTATGGAGGAAGCGCAGCGGGACCTGATCGTACATGGCCTATAATGAGATATGCTGAAATTCTGCTCAACTATGCAGAAGCTATTAATGAAACCGGGCAGACTCAGTTAGCTTATCCTAAGCTGGCTCAACTCAGGGAACGTGCAGGCATTGACCCCGGAGTTGATAACCTGTATGGTATGAAGCCAAATATGACACAGGGCGAAATGAGAGCTTTCATTCAAAATGAAAGACATATTGAACTGGCCTACGAAGATCATAGGTGGAATGATATACGCAGATGGAAAATAGGAATGACCTTGTATAATGGAGGTCCTAACGGGTACAATGGGTGTATCAAGATTACAAGAGTTGGGACAGCTGGATCGTTGACCACAGGGGTAGGACTGACCTTTACCTATGTGGTTGAACCAACTATCCGGCTACACGTTTTCCGCCCTGAAATGTACCTGTTACCGATACCGGACCAGGAGATCAGGAAGATGCCTGCTATGTTGCAGAATCCTGGTTGGTAATTTCATGATATTAACATGTATCACCTGGAGTTAACGATCCAGGTGATACTTTTGATACTTAGGAATGTTGAGCAGTTTACCAGTAAGTCATTCGCTTTTAACCATTATAGCACTATTTTCTTTTTCTGCAGTAGCCTATTCGCAGGAGATGAAATTTTCTTCTTCCACCTTGAAAGAGATCGCTCAGGATGAATTTGATAAACATACTTATAAACTTCGGATTAATACTTTAGGTTCATCCCATCCCTTATCATTGCTCCAACTAATAACAAGAAGTAAGGGCAACTGTACTATTCAGGTTTACTATTCGGGAACTGAGGACACACTGAAGGGAAAAACTGATTCTCTAATTTTAAATGGCTCTTCTTATATTTCACAACCTGTAACTCTTCTCCAGGGAGCAAATTACTTTTGGATACACTCGGATGAAAAAGTTCAGGTAAAGTCTTTTAAGCTTGGCCGGCCAGAATACAAGCTTGTTTGGGCGGATGAATTTGAAACAGATACAATCAGGAAATCCAACTGGCAGTTCGAAAAAGGATTTGTAAGAAATAATGAGCTGCAATGGTACCAGGAAGAAAATGCAGGTTGTTCCGGTGGCATACTTACTATAGAAGCAAGGAAAGAACAGAAAATTAATCCTCTTTACACAACTGGTGCTTCAGATTGGAGGCGAAAGAGAGATTCCATACGCATCACCTCCTCCAGTATGCTGACATCAGGAAAGCAATCATGGTTATACGGAAGATTTGAAATGAGGGGAAGAATTGATACTGTATCCGGATACTGGCCTGCCTGGTGGACTTTAGGAGTAAGTAAAAGATGGCCTGCAAACGGTGAGATTGATATTATGGAGTTTTATAGAGGAAAGATACTGGCAAATATAGCCGTTGGTACAAATGTTCCATCTAAAGCACTTTGGTATTCAGAAACGAAGACCGTCAACAGCTTTGCCGATCCGCATTGGAGAGATAAATTCCACACCTGGCGAATGGACTGGGATGAAGAGGGAATTAGTTTATATATAGATGACCTGTTGTTGAATCATCGATCTCAGTCTCTCTTATATAATCGTGATGGTAGCGGCTTCTATCCTTTTAAACAGAACCATTATATGCTTTTAAACCTGGCTATCGGTGGAGACAACGGTGGTAGTGTAGAACATACCAGTTTTCCTGTAAAATATGAAGTGGATTATGTCAGGGTATATCAGAAGATAACAGGGAAATATAATTCAATACGCACCTATAAACCAACGTGGGAATGACGAAAACGAAGTTTATCCAATTGGCGATCTTATCGCTGTTTTTAAGTACCGTAATATTTTCATGTTCCGGTATGAAGCAGATAGTTGGTATAAAGGGAGTTCAGTTAATTGCGGTTGATAGTGGATGGGCAAGCAACTCGGTTAATGCAGTAATCTTCCGCAAAAATTCTTTAGTAAGCGATGGTGATACACAGTTCATTGCCTTCTATAATCAGCAGCGTTATTTAGTTCTCGGCAAGCGCAGGTTCGGTGAAAATAAATGGATTTTGAAACAAACAGTCTACAAGGGAAATGTGTCAGATGCACATAATTGTATTAGTATAATGGTGGATGGAGACCACTACCTGCATGTAGCATGGGATCATCATAATAATGGGCTACGATACGCGAAAAGTGTCAGTCCGGGATCTTTGCAAATTACTCCAAAGATCACGATGACAGGAAGTTTGGAACAAAAGGTTAGTTATCCGGAGTTTTATAAAATGTCTGATGGTAATCTCCTGTTCTTATATAGAGATGGTAGTTCCGGCCAGGGCAACTTAGTAATTAAGCGTTATGATATAAACAAAAAACAATGGAGTGATCTTCATAACAACCTTGTTGATGGACAGGGACAAAGAAACGCTTATTGGCAGGCCTGTATTGATAAACAGGGTACTATTCATTTGTCGTGGGTGTGGAGAGAAACACCTGATGTTGGCAGCAATCATGACCTCTGTTATGCGCGGTCAAAAGACGGTGGAATCACATGGGAGAAATCTACCGGTGAGAAATACAGGTTGCCAATCACAACTGAATCAGCAGAATACGCCTTGAAGATCCCTCAACATAGTGAATTGATTAATCAAACCTCAATGTCTGCAGATGATGAGGGTAATCCGGTAATTGCAACCTATTGGAGAGATGCTGCTTCTGCTATTCCCCAGTACCACATTGTTTATTTAACTGGTGGAAGATGGAATACTTTAACACTGCCATTTCATAAAAATGCATTCAGTCTTAGTGGAACTGGCTCTAAAAGAATTCCATTCTCCAGGCCACAGGTGATGGTGAAAGGGCAGGGAGATAAAATTTCCGGTTTATTATTGTTCCGTGATGAAGAAAGAGAATCATATCCTTCAGTAGTTACCATTCGTAATTTGAAAAAAGGAGTATGGAGTATATTAGACCTTACACCTGTTGCACTCGGATCATGGGAACCAACCTACGATACAGAATTATGGAAAACACAATCAGTGTTAAACTTGTTTATTCAGCACGTCGAGCAAGTTGATGGCGAAGGGATATCAAATATTTCGCCACAAATGATTTATGTGCTGGAGTGGAAACCAAAATTTTAATCTGTGAAATCCTGAGTATGATTAAACTAATAAACTATAGTTCCCTGGCAACGTTGTTGCTCTTATTGATTTCCTGTGGTTCACTAAGGAAAACACCTAGCGCAGTAGAGTTGTCAAACAAAATTCCTTCCATGTTTGAAACTGCCAATTCACAATACCGGCTGATGATGAAAAACCTGTTACCGGATCGTTTCCCAAAAACATATGAATCTACAAGCGGTAAATTGCAAATGAGTGGATCTGAGTGGTGGTGTAGTGGCTTTTACCCTGGAACCTTATTAAACATCTATGACGAGACGAAAGATCCGGCATTATTAACAGAAGCAGAAAGGATATTAAAAGTGCTGGAAAAAGAAAAAAATAATAAAGGTACCCATGACCTGGGATTCATGATGTATTGCAGTTTTGGTACAGCGAACAAAATCGCTTCGCAGCCGCAATATAATGATATCCTGCTGACCAGCGCACGGTCATTGGCTACACGTTTTAATCCCAAAGTGGGCTGTATCAAATCGTGGGATTCAAAGAATCCTGCAGATTTTCTTGTGATCATTGATAACATGATGAACCTGGAACTATTATTCTGGGCAACTAAATATTCAGGAGATTCTTCTTTTTATAAGATAGCCGTTACTCATGCTAATACAACAATGAAAAATCATTTCAGGGCTGATAATAGTTCTTATCACGTATTGAATTATAATCCTGCAACTGGTGAAGTTCAAAAGAAGAGAACAGCACAAGGTTATTCTGATGAATCTGCATGGGCAAGGGGACAGGCGTGGGGTCTATATGGGTTTACTGTGATGTACCGGGAAACAAAAGATCCGGGGTATCTGCAACAAGCTCAAAAGATTGCGGCTTTTCTACTCAAACATCCTAATCTACCGAAAGACAAAATTCCTTATTGGGATTTCAATGCTCCCAACATTCCCAATGCACTTCGGGATGCTTCAGCAGGTGCAGTAATGGCTTCAGCATTACTGGAATTATCTACTTATTCCTCTGGATCTGAAAGTAAAAAGTACTTTAGAGCAGGAGAAACTATGTTACATTCCTTATCTGCCGATCCTTACCTGGCAAATGCAGGAACAAATGGTGGTTTTATTCTTAAGCATAGTGTAGGTAATATTCCAGGTAAATCGGAAGTAGATGTACCACTGACTTATGCAGACTACTATTTCATTGAAGGTTTAAAAAGATTTCAAAAACTTACAACAGGTAAATCTCTAAATACAGCTCTTGCTTTTTAATCTATATAGGTTTTAAAAATATCATTATGACAAAAAATATCTATTCATTATTACTCCTCATGGTGGTTTCAGTGACCAACGCTCAATCACCAATTGAATTAACTGTTGATGGAACCAATCCAAAATACACCATTAGCCGGCATATATATGGACATTTTTCTGAACACCTCGGGCGTTGTATATATGATGGTTTTTGGGTGGGTGACTCCGTGAAGGTCCCGAAGAAAGATCGTATACGATTGGATATCGTGGATGCTTTAAAACGTATACAGATCCCTAACCTCCGGTGGCCGGGAGGTTGTTTTGCAGATGAATATCATTGGAGAGATGGAATTGGGCCGCGTTCCAAACGACCTAAGATGGTGAACACAAACTGGGGCGGCGTTACAGAGGATAATAGTTTCGGCACACACGAGTTCATGGAATTATGTAGTTTGTTGGGATGCGAGCCTTATATATCTGCGAATGTTGGTAGCGGTACAGTGGAAGAAATGTCAAAGTGGGTGGAGTACTTCAATTTTGATGGAGTAAGCCCTATGACTGAAATTAGAAAGCAAAATGGAAGAGTGAAGCCTTGGAAAGTAAGTTTCTGGGGTGTAGGTAATGAGAGTTGGGGTTGCGGGGGAAATATGACAGCAGACTTTTATGCTGACCAGTATAAACGATATGCTACTTACGCTCGCAACTACCCCGGAGCTCCTTTAAAGCGAATAGGCAGCGGTGCTAATTCAGCTGATTATAATTGGACTGATGTTATGATGCGTAAGGTGGGAAGACAGATGTGGGGTCTTTCATTACACTATTATACCCTTCCTTCCGGTAATTGGGGAAGAAAAGGTTCTGCAACTGCTTTTACAGAACAGGAATATTTTAATACAATGAAGAACTGCCTGTTCATGGAAGAACTGGTGAGCAAGCACTCTGCTATAATGGATAAATATGATTCTTTAAAGAGAGTAGCCTTGGCTGTGGATGAATGGGGTATCTGGACTGATGTAGAACCTGGAACTAATCCGGGATTCCTATACCAGCAGAACAGCCTAAGAGATGCTCTTGTTGCTGCCACTACACTAAACATTTTCAATAATCATGCTGACAGGGTCCGCCTGGCTAACCTGGCACAAACAGTAAATGTGTTGCAGGCTTTAGTTCTGACAAAGAAGGAAAAAATGTTGTTGACACCAACTTACTGGGTGTTTGATCTGTTTAAGGTTCACCAGGATGCTAAACTCCTCCCCTTAAAAGCCATCAGTCCAGAATACAAATTTGGAGATCGGGCTATTCCGGCTATTAATGGTAGTGCATCTATTGATACCCAGGGTCGTGTACATCTTACGTTAGTCAATCTTGATCCAAATAAGAAATACAGTTTCAAAACATCATTCACCAATATTAAATGGAGCAGCGTAACAGGTCAAATACTTACCTCAGGTAAGATTACAGATATCAATACGTTCGAAGAACCAAATAAAGTTCATCTTCAAAACTTTACCGGTTCTCATAAGGATGGCAATCAACTGGTGATTGATATTCCGGCTCAATCAATAATTACTCTTGAATTAAAATAATCCATGAAAAAGATATTGTTTATCCTGCCATTTATTGGGAATCTCTGTTTTTCGCAAAGCAGGAATAATGATTGGGAGAACCCCTCGCTTTATGAATTAAATAAACAGAAGCCTCATGCAACATTTATGTTGTTTGATAAAAAAGAGGATGTAGCTAAAGATGATTATAACAAATCAGCTTACTATAAGTCACTCAATGGCACATGGAAATTCGTTTATGTAGATAAATATGCTAAACGTCCTTTGGATTTTTACAAGACTGATTTAAATGATAGTAAATGGAATAATATTCCTGTACCATCCAACTGGGAAATGAAAGGTTTTGGTATACCTATCTATACCAATATCACCTATCCTTATCCTAAGAACCCTCCATTTATTGGAGAGAACAACCCGGTGGGAACTTACCGTAAGCAATTTACTGTTCCTGCAAACTGGACTGGTAATGAAATTCTATTGCATTTCGGCTCCATCACAGGTTGTGCTTTTGTCTATGTTAATGGTCACAAGGTTGGTATGACAAAAGTGTCGAAATCACCTGCTGAATTTGATATTACAAGATATCTAAAAGCAGGTAATAACCTGTTAGCTGTACAGGTGTTTCGCTGGCATGATGGCAGCTACCTGGAAGACCAGGATTTCTTTAGAATCAGTGGCATTGAGAGGGATGTTTATTTAACAGCGATGCCCAAAGTATCAGTATGGGATTTTTTCCTGCAACCAGGCTTAGATGCAGCTTATAAAAATGGTGTATTTAGTGCAGATATAAACATAAGGAAATTTGAAGGTGGCAAACCAACTTCCGGAAGTGTGAAAATAGATATCGTTGATGCAAATGGAAAATCCGTATTTACGCAAACAAAAACTTTTAATTCTTTCAACGATTCAATATCTACAGTTCATTTTAATGGAATCATTGAAAATCCACATAAATGGAGTGCTGAGACGCCCTATTTATACGATTGTGTTATTAGTTTCTCAAACGGGAACGCTACAAGTTACACAGGAACAAAGATTGGGTTCAGGAAGATCGAAGTTAAAGATGCTCAATTATGGGTAAACGGCATACATACTTATGTGCATGGAGTCAACAGGCATGAGCATGATGATGTTAATGGGCATGTGCCTAACAAGGCATTAATGTTGAAAGACCTGCAATTAATGAAGCAGTATAACATAAATGCCGTCCGTACGAGTCATTATCCAAACGATCCAGAATGGCTGAAGTTATGTGACAAATATGGAATTTACCTGGTTGATGAAGCTAATATTGAAACTCATGGAATGGGTGCTTCTCTCCAGGGCTGGTTCGATAGTACAAAACATCCTGCTTATCTTCCTTTGTGGGCACCGGCACACCTTGACCGGATACATCGACTGGTAGAGCGGGATAAAAATCATCCTTCAGTGATCATCTGGTCAATGGGAAATGAATGTGGAAATGGTAAAGTTTTCCATGATGCCTATATATGGATGAAGGGAAGAGATAACACCAGGCCAGTTCAATTTGAACAGGCAGGAGAAGATTGGAATACCGACATTGTTTGTCCCATGTATCCTGGAGTAGGTTCAATGAAGAGATATGCTGCAGATCAAACAAAGAAAAGACCTTACATCATGTGTGAGTATTCACACGCAATGGGAAATAGTAATGGAAACTTCCAGGAATACTGGGATGTGATCATGAGTGATAAGAAGATGCAGGGAGGGTTCATCTGGGATTGGGTGGACCAGGGTATGAAAACCACTACTACTGATGGAAGGACTTTCTGGGCATATGGTGGAGACCTTGGAGGTTACCTGCTGCAAAATGATGAGAACTTTTGTTCTAATGGATTGATAGCAGCCAATCGTACCATTCACCCGGGATTAAATGAAGTAAAGAAGGTTTATCAAAACATTCTTTTCAGGAATAAAGACATTGCACATAATGTGATAACTGTTCAAAACTTGTTTGATTTTTTAAATCTTGACAAGTATGATTTCAAATGGGAACTGGTCGAACAAGGGAATAAAACGGCAGAAGGTAATTTTGTAGTGCAGCTGGCTCCGCATGAACAAAAGGATATCTCGCTTGCTCTTCCAAAAATAGAAGGCGTTGCAGGGAATGAAGTTTTTGTAAACGTTTATGCTTATACAAAAACAGCAACTGACCTTGTTGCCGCAGGCCACGAAATAGCACGTGAGCAGTTTAAATTAGGTGGAGATTACTTTGCAAAAGCTACACCTGCTGCAGGTGATTTAAAGGTGACTAAAGAAGGAAACCATTTGAAGTTTTCTTCGGGAAAGATAACGGGAGATTTCGATCTCACACTGGGAAGATTCACAAGCTACGGAACTGATGGTGCCCGGTCTGGTTTATTCCAGTTTCCGGAACCTTACTTCTGGAGAGCGCCAACAGATAATGATTTCGGAAGCAATATGCAGGTGAATCTTGGCATTTGGAGAACTGCCCATGTGAACAGGATAGTCAAATCAGTGGCGGAAGGTAAACAGACGAATGAAGGTATTCCTGTAAAAGTACAATATGAACTTGCAGGTATAGGAGTGCCTTATACAATTGAGTACCTGGTTCAAAATGATGGTAGTATAAAAATTACTCCTTCAATTGATATGAGTGGCAGAGACTTACCTGAGCTTCCACGTTTTGGCATGAGAATGCAATTGCCAGCGCAGTATTTTAACTTGAATTACTATGGACGTGGACCATGGGAAAACTATTCTGACCGTAATACATCCTCATTTATTGCTTTATATAAAGATGTAGTAGCTAACCAGTATACATGGAATTACATCCGTCCGCAGGAAGCTGGTTATAAAACAGATGTTCGCTGGTTTTCTCTTACCAACACTGATGGTAATGGCATACAGGTCGAAGGAATTCAACCAATTTGCTTCAGTGCTATTAACAATATGGCGGAAGACCTTGATCCGGGACTAACGAAGAAACAGCAACATCCTACTGATATAAAGCCCCGCTCCGCCGTTTACGTTAATGTAGACCTGAAGCAAAGAGGCGTTGGAGGTGATAACAGCTGGGGAGCTTTGCCTCATGAGCAGTATAGGTTGTTAGAAAAGAAGTATACTTATAGTTATGTGATCAGGCTTGTTCAGGGCGGATTACCTGTAGTGAATAAATGAACTGAATAGTTCAGGTTTTAATATGAGTAAAAAAATTTTATTTGCACTTTTAGCTATTCCCTTGCTTTCAGTGCATGGGTATTCGCAAGATGGCTTAAAAGAAAGAAAAGAGTGGTTGGGCTACATGGATAAAATAGCCCGACCTGTATTATCAAATCTTGCCCAGGATAGGTTAAAAGAGAAAATGCCGGTGCAGCTTTCTAAGAGAATTGATAATAAGGAGAACCGTTCAAAGGTGGCTTACCTTGAAGCCTTTGGGAGAGTATTAGCAGGAATTAGTCCATGGCTAAATGTTGAAGGGGGTTCAAAAGAGGAGATTGCCTTGAGGAATCAATACCGTACATGGACGTTAAAAGCCATAGCTAATGCAGTAAATCCGAATGCAAAAGATTATATGAAGTGGACTGGTGGGCAACCCCTGGTGGATGCCTCTTTTTTTGCTTTAGGATTAGTTCGTGCACCATGGCTTTGGGAGCATCTCGATACTGCAGCAAAAATAAATGTAATAGAAGCTTTAAAACAGACGAGGGCTACTGTACCCGGATACACTAATTGGATCTTGTTTTCCGGTATGATAGAAGCATTCTTTTGTAAATATGGCTACGACTATGATCCTCTTCGCATTGAATATGACATTCGTGAGTTTTCCCAACACTGGTATGTAGGTGACGGAATGTTTTCTGATGGAATGCAGTTTCACAATGATTACTATAATAGCTATGTGATCCAGCCCTATCTCGCCACCATTCTTTCTGCTGTGAGTAAAAAAACCAATAGTTACAACCAGTTTGCTGATAGGCTCAAAAGAATTAGTAGCCGCTATGCTGAACTGCAGGAAAGAATGGTTAACACTGATGGGAGTTTTCCTGTAATAGGGCGATCAATCACCTATAGGGGAGGAGCATTTCATCTGCTGGCAGATATAAGCCTAAGAAAGCAATTGCCGTCATCTTTGCCGGCAGCCCAGGTTAGAAGTGCACTCGGGGCGGTAATAAGAAAAACACTTCAGCCAGCATCAACATTTACCAAAGACGGTTGGTTGAGTATTGGTGTATATGGGGAACAGCAGGATTTGGCAGATGGATATATTACAACAGGTAGTGAATACTTGTGTACAACCATCTTTTTGCCTTTAGGTTTGTCTGCAGAAGACGAATTCTGGTCAGCACCGGCTATGCCCTGGACAGCTGTTAAGGTGTGGACTGGAATGGATACTACTCCTGCGGACCATGCTCTCGATATAAAGGATTAATATTATTTAGAGAACATTGCGAAAAATGAAGAACATTAGAAAAATACAAGCTTATTTATTGCTGGTGATTGTTGCTGTAATATATACTCAATCAGCAAGAGCTCAGAATGAATTATTGACAAATATTCAGAACAGAAAATCAATAAGTCTTAATGGTAGATGGTCTTATATAGTTGATCCTTATGAAACAGGGTTTTACAACTATCGTTGGCAGGAAAGAAACGAAAACGACAGGGAAGCCTATTGGAGCAGTGATGTTCCGGAAAATAAAACGGATCGTAAAGAACATGGCTATAGTGCTAAATACAGTTTAAGAGTTCCCGGTGATTGGAATTCACAGGACAGGCAATTTCTATATTATGAAGGAACTGCCTGGTATGAGAAAACTTTTGACGCGGTGCTTCCAAAAGATAGTGAAAAGGCTTTTCTCTATTTCGGAGCTGTTAATTATCGTGCAGATGTTTACCTGAATGGTAAAAAACTTGGCATGCACAAAGGAGGATTCACTCCTTTTAATTTTGAAATTCCACCCGGTTTATTAAAGAGTAAAGGCAACTACCTTGTTGTAAAAGTTGATAACAAAAGATCAAAAGATGAAATACCTACCTTAAATACCGATTGGTGGAACTATGGAGGTATTACAAGAGATGTAAAACTGGTTACAGTACCACAGGCATACATCCGGGATTATTCTATACATCTGAAAAAAGGCAGTGTGAGTGAATTGGAAGTATGGGCAAAAGTGATTGGAAGTACTGAACCTGTATCAATCGATATTCCTGAATTACACCTGAAGAAAACTATTCCTTCAGATGGTAGTACAGTAAGTCTTCCTGTTCCAGGAGTTCAGCTTTGGTCTCCTGCCACACCTAAATTATACCAAGTGCTTCTTGCATCTGCCACTGATAGGCTGGAAGAAAAGATCGGTTTCCGTGATATAGAAGTGAAAGGGAAACAGGTTCTGTTGAATGGTAAACCAGTATTCCTTCGGGGAATTTGTATTCATGAGGAAATTCCACAGGAAATCAGAAGAGCTTATTCTTATAAGGATGCTTTGCAGTTATTAGGACAGGCTAAACAGTTGAATGCAAATATGGTTCGCCTGGCACATTATCCTCACAATGAAAACATGACTCGTGTCGCAGATTCTTTAGGTATACTCGTGTGGTCTGAGATTCCAGTTTACTGGACGATTGACTTTACCAATGAGGACGTTCTGACCAAGGCTAAAGTTCAATTGTCTGAAATGATCACCCGTGATCGAAACAGGGCATCAATCATTATCTGGTCTGTAGGAAATGAAACACCTGTAAATGGAGCTCGCACAAAATTTATGAGCACCCTGGTGAAGACAGCGAAAGAAATGGACAAAAGCAGGCTGGTATCCGCAGCACTTGAAGTGCATGGAGTAAACGGAGTGCAAACAATTGATGATCCATTAGGTCAATACACTGACCTTGTTTCAGTGAATGAATACCTCGGATGGTATGGTGGATTACCTTCCAGTTGTCGCACTGCAAAATGGGATGTGAAATATGATAAACCTTTGTTTTTCAGTGAGACCGGCGCTGAAGCATTAAGCGGATATCATGCCGATAGTCTTACCCGGTGGAGTGAAGAGTTCCAGGAGTGGTATTATAAAGAACAGGTTGAAATGATGAAGAGAATGCCGGATAACTTTGTTGGATTGGCACCATGGATACTAAACGACTTCAGGTCACCAAGACGGAATAATCCTGTTTACCAGGAAGGATGGAATAACAAAGGATTGTTTGACCATAGAGGAAAAAAGAAAAAGGCCTTTTATGTTCTAAAACATTATTACGATCAAAAAGAAATAGAATCTAAGTTGCCTTAGATTTACAAAGAGTCGAAGGCTATGTTTGACTTTAAAGAACAACCACATAGGAGATTAAATATTTTAACTGGTGAGTGGATTCTGGTTTCCCCACACAGAACCAAGCGCCCATGGCAGGGAAAAGTCGAGAGCCTTTCTTCTGATATGAGGCCGTCTTATGATCCAGGCTGTTATCTCTGCCCGGGAAATAAAAGGGCAGATGGAAGCGTCAATCCAGAATACACAAATTCATTTGTATTCACCAATGATTATGCAGCATTAATGCCCGGCACCGAATTCGGAAGTATTGATGTGGAAGGACTGTTACATGCTGAGAGTGAATCTGGAATTTGCAAAGTAATCAGCTTTTCGCCTGATCATAGCCTGACACTTCCTTTGTTAACTGTAGAAGCTATTAAAAAAATAATAGAAGTATGGCAGCAGGAGTTTCAGAATTTATCTGAAAATCACGAAATCAGGTATATTCAAATCTTTGAGAATAAGGGAGAAGTTATGGGATGCTCCAATCCGCATCCTCATGGACAGATATGGGCAAGTTCCTCCGTGCCTGTAGAAGTCGAAAAAGAAACAATTCAGCAAAAGAATTATTATAATGAAAAAGGTAGAAGTCTATTGAAGGACTATATAGAACTGGAGCATCGAAAACAAGAACGTATTGTGTTGGAAAATGATTTCTTTGTTGTACTTGTTCCCTTCTGGGCTGTGTGGCCTTTTGAAACGATGATTGTTAGTAAAAGGCAAATTCAAAATATTCTGCAGTTCTCTGAAGAGGAAAAGAATGCGCTTGCCTCTATATTGAAGAAGCTAACAGCGAAGTATGATAATATGTTCCAGATTTCTTTTCCTTATTCAGCAGGCATACACCAGGCGCCGGTGAATGAAGAGAAACATTTAGAATGGCACTGGCATATGCACTTTTACCCGCCCTTATTAAGATCTGCAACGGTAAAGAAGTTTATGGTAGGATATGAAATGCTTGCCAATCCTCAAAGAGATGTAACTCCTGAATGGGCGGCTGAGCAAATTAGAGGATTAAGTGACGTGCATTATAAGGAATCAGGATTTACAGCCGCGTAGCTCGGGTCTAAATAAACGTTATAATCAATAGGAATTTACAGCTTATAACAAGTAGAACTCACAACTTTAATATATTGCATATAAAAAATAGAATGATCAACCGTACACGTATAGCATTTACTCTACTGGTGTTTTTAAGCTTTTGCATCCAGTTATCTGCCCAGACTACTAATCAGGAATGGACAAAACATAATGCTAAGAAATGGTATAAAAAACAGGAATGGTTAGGTGGCCTGAATCTTAAGCCACATAAGAGTACTGATAAAGTAGAATTTGCAAATCAATATCATTCAAACAAAAACTATTGGGACGAAGCATTTGCTTTTTTGAAAACACAGGATCTGAATACTTTGTCTTTAGGTAAGCATCCCATTGATGGTGACAATGTTTTTGCAACAATAACTTATAACAATACAAAACCTTTTGATAGCACTACATGGGAGTCGCATAGGAAGTACATTGATCTGCAGTATGTAATAAGCGGAGAAGAAAAGATAGGAGTGGCGGCATTATCAAAAGCTACCGTTACCCGTCCGTATGATGCGTCACGTGATGCCGCTAATTACACTGCAACCGGCAAATTATATGAAGCAAAACCCGGAACATTTTTCCTATTCTTCCCTTCAGATGTTCATAGGCCTAATATAACTACCGGTGGAAATCAGGCTGACAGAAAGATTGTTATTAAAATAAAGACAGCTGAATAACTGTTAGTGTAAAATTTTTATTATAAGATAGAGGAGTGCTTGTATGTACTCCTCTTTTGTTATATAGCTTCTTCAATTATTTGAAAGCGTCTCCTTAATTTCTCCACAAGTGAGCATATCAGTTCCCAGGTATGGATTATTGATCTCTTTAGCTTCACTTACCCAGTAAGCACCTTCATCATTGAAAGCCATTGGACAGAAATCTACATAAAGAGATCCTTTTGATACGGCTGATTTTTTTAAAAGAATTATAAGCTGAGAACTCAACTTAGAATAAGCTGATCTTTGCTGTGCTATTGTGGATGCCGATGTAATCCGTGCCGCAAAATTTGCCAGGGCAGAAGCCCCGGGTAAACCCTGTGAACCTGCTTCAATAGCATTACTCTCGATCTTAGCTAAATGTATATCAGCCGCAACCAGAGCTTTCGTCAGTTTGCTATAATGATCATATATGGCGTTTAACTGACCATCCTTAATCGTTAATTTATTAGCTATAGTGTACTTGTTCCATTGCTGTTTAACAGAAGAGGTATCATTTACTTCATCATTTTCATTCGCAACAGGATAGCTATTACAAGCAGCTAATAAAAGAATTAATGCTATAGGAAATAACTTCTTCATATCGTAATATAATTTTATAAATATTGTTTTTGTGTTTGTTACATTTTCATACCTGCCATTGGGTTTTTACCCTTCTTCAGAACAAATTCACTATACAATAGGTAAGCTCCGGTAACAACCACCTCCTGACCTTCCTCCAGGCCACTGGTGATCTCTACCTGGTCAGCGGACTCTCTACCAGTGGTCACCATCTGGGGAGCATATTTTCCTTCACCTGCAGCCAGCCACACATGTGAACCATGAGCATCTCTAATGACGGCATCAACTGGTAGGGTTAAGCCTTTATTTCCATTTGTAGTTGGTAACAATACTACCGCCTGTAAACCAGCTTGCCACTTATTCCCCTGATTAGGTATAGTAGCCCTGGCTTGCATTATTTGACTTCCTTGTTCCAAAGCAGGCGCAATAAAATTAATTGTAGTATTTATTGGCTGATCTTCATAACCTGATATAATAACCTTCACATTTTGTCCCACCTTTACCTTATTTGCTTCTGACGGATAAATATCGGCCTGGACCCATAAATTATTATATCCTTCAAGTTTCATAATTGGACTGCCTTCTGCTACATACTGACCTTCAGTGATGGATAATTCAGATACGGTACCTGATGAAGGAGAGAAGTAAGTAACATAGGGAAACACTTTTTGATTTCTTACCAGTTGTTCTAATTGACCAGGTGTTTGTCCATACAACAACAACTTCTGTCGTGAAGCCTTTTCCATTTCCTGGAAGCGATTTTCATCAGGAAATTGTTTTGCCTGTGCTACCATCACCAGGTACTCCTGTTGTAAAGTAGAAAGCTGCTCAGAATAGATTCTATAAAGTGATTGACCCTTATTCACTGTCACCCCTGTCTGCTTTACATACAATTGATCAACACGTCCTGCTACCCGGCTTGAGACATATGAAGTGCTTTCAGAGTTGACGACCAGTGTTCCATTTAAACGAGTATAATTCGAGAAATTACTGTTTCCGACAGTCATTGTAGTGATGTTTGCCAGCGCTTGTTGACTGGCTCCCAGCAACAGGTAATTTTCCTGGTTATTCTTATCAAAGGGAACCAACTGCATACCGCAAATAGGACAATTACCCGGTTTATTTGCTATCACCTGTGGGTGCATCGGGCAAGTATATGTTTGTTCAACTTTACCTTTAGACGGTGTTGAACTTTTATCTGCGCATGCGGAAAAAAATACCGATGGCACAATGAGTAAAATTCCTGCGTGCTTCAAAAATGTTTTTCGATTCATATTATATCTAATTTTCGGAATCGGTTTTGATAAAGCTTTCACTGTCCACCAGGTAGGAAGCATTGCTTGCTACCTGCCAATCTTTGATGTCGTCTATAATAAGAACCATTCCTTCCCTGTTAACAGTTGACTTAACATTTTTTGGCACAAATACACTTCCTTCTTTTTTAAACACAATCTTTCTTGTACCTAATGTTATTACAGCCGATTGCGGAAGCCACCAACCCCTGTTTACAACGGGTATATTAGCAGTTACTAATTGGCCGATCTGGAATATGTTATCAGCTGTATATACCCTTGCTAATGTGAAGTTGCTTCCTTGCCGGAAAGTAGGTTGTATTAATCCTATTGTTCCTGTATACACAGTTGCAGGGTCCGACGTTTTATACAAAACTAATTTCTGCCCTTTCTTAATCATAGAAGCCAGTGAAGGTTCAAAGGCAAATTCAGCTACCTGGCTGTTATTCTTATAAATGGTAAAGATGTTTTGACCCGCACCTAAATATTGACCTTCACGGGTAAGTAATGGACTTGATTGAAGTGCAGGAGTATTGGATGTAGATACGTTCCCGGGAGCCGATGATCCCATGCCACCCATATTTGATTGACCTGCCAAATCCGATGATGCATTAGTAGACATTCCTGCCGGTGCACTTGTACTAATCGCTTGTTTTTCCAGTATATAGCCCGTGGCTGGGCTATATACCGGTACCTTATAGAGAATCCTTTTTGAACGCAATACTCCATTTATCTGTGATTGAGACATGCTGAGTAAAAGCAATCTTTGTCTTGCTCTTTGTAACATCGGACTGTTTCCTTCTATATCATTAATAAACAGTAGTTCACGTTGTGCGGCTGCAAGGTCAGGGGAATAAATTTCCAGTAATAATTGTCCTTTCCTCACCGGTTGAAAGTTGTACTTGATATACATTCTTTCTATACGCCCGGCAATACGGCTGGAGATACTAGTCTCATTTCTCGTGTCATATGTAATACTGCCCTGTATCGGCACAGAAAATATCCTGGTACTGTTCTCTGCTTTAATAATTGGTATTCTTGCAACCACCTGCTCATTTACAGGTTTGAGAAGATTGCTAAGACTGCTGTCGATATTTGTTTCCGTACCTGCAATATGTTCCGTATGTACTGCAACTCTCGTGGCATTGTTGCGCTTACCTAAGATTCCATTCTTTAAAACAAAAAGCCCTGCAACAGCTATCAAAACAGAGAGCAGAATTAATAAGGTATTAACGATAGATTTCCTTTTCATAATCAACTATCATTTGATAAAATCTTAATTGCTGATCCAGTAAATTCATCTGCAGCATATTCAATGATTCCCATGCATCAATAACTACTGAAACCTGTGCTTTGTTTTCTTCATAGTTAATGAAATATGCGTCCAGTGATTTTTGCATTGCAGGTATTACATTTCTTTCTAAAGCGCGGATTTGCTTTTGAGTGGATTCAATATCTGATTGCATGCCGTAAACCATACCTTGAGTTTCCTGCAGCATCGCCGACCTTTCTTTCTGCATCGCATCTATGTTATACTGCATCGACTTAATTCCTGACTTATACATTTTAGAAGCCCACGGAACTATCGGTATACTAATCATACCCATTATAGTGTATGCTTTGGGCATCATCGAACTATAAGGAAGCATGTTGTCGTACTGGATCTTAAAATCAGGCTTTCGTTCCTGTTTCATTGATTCGATGTTTAGTTCCATTGACCGAATACTTTGATTCATCCTGTTCACATCTCCTCTTGCTGTAGCCAATGTAGCAGTATCAATCAATGTCCTGGTGAACACAGGCGGTTCGGTAGTATCGATACTAAAAGTTTCATTTCCCTGTTGATTCATCAGGCTATTCAGCCAGGCTCTTGATTTGCTGATCTCACCTTCCTGCATTGTGATCATATTTCTATTCTCTGCTATACGTGCATCAATCTTGTATACACTTCCTAACTGTGATTGATTGTATGGATAGCGGACCTCCTCAATTTTCTTCATTGTCTGCATAATCTTTTCATTTTTTCGAAGAACATTGATTTTCTTTTCAGCAACCAACCAATTGTAGTAATACAATTTTGCCCTTGCTTTCAGGTCGTTCAGGCTTATAACTCTATTGGCGAGTTCCACATTTCCTTGTGACTCTATATACCTTTTCTTCGATGTCAATTTCGACCGGTTAGGAATATCCTGCTCGGCCCTGATCATGAGCTGCCCTTTATCGCCACCATCTTGTACTTTCGTGCGTTGGAAAGGGTAAGGTGTCATATACGTTCCTAAACCTGCCATTGGAGGCATCCATGCTGTTGCTGCATCCGCACTGTATTTATAAGCTTCAGCTCTTTCTGCATAGCTTTGAAGCAACAGGTTATTTCTATCAATCCGTTGTAAAATACTATCCAGTGTTAATACTGGTTCTTGTTGGCTAAACAACTGCAATGGCAGCACTAATAAAATGAATAGCGTTTTTTTAATGTTTAACATCGTACACCTCCAGTTTTCCATGTTTACGTAATTCATACTCTTTAGCCATTAAGAAGATCAAGGGTGTCACCAGCAGAATATGTGTTGATGAAGTAAGCACGCCTCCGATCATTGGAAGAACTATTGGCTTCATCACATCCATGCCAACTCCATTCGACCATAAAACCGGCACAAGGCCAAATAGTGAAACTGAAACAGTCATAATCTTTGGTCGCAGTCGTTTAGCTGCACCATGAATCACGTATTCCTTTAAATCTTCTTTAGTTATTGTCTCACTCGAGTTTCCTTTCTTTTGTATGAGTTGATGCATGGCATCATTCAGGTAAATAACCATAACAATACCGGTCTCCACAGCAATTCCAAAGAGAGCAATAAAACCAACTGCAACAGCTACAGAAAGATTTACACCCCAGAAGTAGATGATGTAGGCTCCCCCAATAAGAGCAAAAGGAATAGTGACAAGACTCAGAAACGCTTCACGAATGGAGTGGAATGCCAGATATAAGGAAAAGAATATTACCAGTAAAACAACGGGAGCAATCCACTTCAGCGTTTGTTCGCCTCTTATCAGGTTTTCATACTGACCACTCCATTCTATAAAATACCCCGGCGGTAACAAACCCCGTTGTTGATTCATTTTCTTTATAGCTTCCTGCACCGTACTTCCCAGGTCTCTTCCCCGCACATTAAATAAAACAGCCCCTCTTAATAAGGCATTTTCAGAGTTGATCATTGGAGGACCATCTTCAAATCGCACATCGGCAACAGCGGATAAAGGCACTTCTCCAAATGCAGGTGATTGCAAAGGAATACGCTTGATTGTCTCTACACTGTTCCTGAACTCCTGTCCTAAGCGAACATTGATAGAAAACCGTTGCCTGCCTTCTACAGTATTACCAATGGAGGCTCCTCCCAAAGCAGTTTCCACTACCTGGTTGATGTCTTCTACATTTAATCCATAACGGCTCAGATCAGGTCTCCTAACGTCTATACTCAGGTATTTACCCCCGGTAATGGGTTCTACATAGAGGTCGCTTATACCCGGTGTGCCCTGCAAAGCCAATTTAACTTTTTCAGAAACATTTGCAAGGGTATCGAGGTTCTGTCCATACACTTTCACACCTACATCGGTTCTGATACCTGTGGAAAGCATATTGATCCGGTTAATGATAGGCTGTGTCCATCCATTCACCACGCCCGGAATTTGTAATTTTTTATCAAGTTCATTCACAATATCTTTCTTAGTGATTCCTTCTCTCCATTGCGACCGTGGTTTCAGGCTTATGATTGTTTCTATCATACTGATAGGGGAGTTGTCTGTAGCTGTACTTGCTCTTCCTGCTTTCCCTAAAACTTTATCTACCTCAGGTACTGTTTTAATGATCTTATCCTGTACCTGCAATATTCTTTTCGCCTCAGCATTTGAAATGTCAGGTAAAGTCACCGGCATAAAAAGAATACTTTGTTCATCCAAAGGAGGCATGAACTCACTACCAAGGCTCATTAATAGTGGAATGCTAACGATCAGTGCTATAATATTTATAGCGAGCGTTGTCTTTCTCCATTTTAATACACCCTTAATTACAGGGGTATAAAGTCTTTCAAGACCCCTGTTTACCGGGTTTGCTGAATCAGTTCTGAATTTCCCTTTCATAAAAAAGGAAATTAATACCGGGGCAAGTGTAATCACCAGCACTGCATCAACAACAAGGATAAAGGTTTTGGTGAATGCCAGTGGGTGAAACAGTTTCCCTTCCTGTCCTGTTAACATGAACACCGGCAGGAAAGATGTTATGATGATGATAGTAGAAAAGAATACACCACGTGATACCTGTTTACTGGCAGTGCCAATAGTCGTCATCCTTTCTTCCTCAGAGATCCACTTCTCAGGCTTCTTGAATATCTTTTTAAATAAGTTCATGTTGTTCAATCTTTTTAGTGGTTCTCATTCTTTGCCATCCTGCATACTTTTCAGCAAGGTGCTTATATGAGTTCTCACTCATGATGATTCCATTGTCAACTATAACCCCGATAGCGAGTGCTATACCCGTTAAGGACATAATGTTGGACGAAATGCCGCAAGCATTCAGCAGAATAAAACTGATGGCTAAAGTGACGGGTATCTGGATCACTATACTGAGAGCACTGCGCCAGTGCAGGAGGAACAGAATTACTATTAATGAAACTGTAATGATTTCTTCTATTAGTGTGCGTTTTATAGAACTAATAGACTCCTGTATTAACTTACCACGGTCATACACAATGTCAAATTTTACTCCCTGGGGCAAGCCTTTAGCCACTTCTTTCATCTTCTTTTTCACAGCAGTAATTACTTCAGCTGCATTTTCTCCATATCTCATTACTACAATCCCGCCGACGCGTTCGCCGGTTCCATCCTGGTCAAAAATTCCCAGGCGAGGCTGTCCTGTCATTTGTACTGTTCCAACATCGGCGATACGTACAGCCAGGCCATTTTCATTCTTTACGGGTATGTTCTGTATCTCTTCTATCGATTTGAGATAGCCGGATGTTTTAATAATATAGCCAATATCGCTAAGCTCAAACTTTCGTCCACCTGATTCATTGTTGTTGGTGCGGATTGCATTAATCACTGCCGCCACCGGTAATTTGTAATAAAGTAATTTATTAGGGTCAATTGTAATGGAGTATTGTTTTTGAAAACCACCAAAGGAGGCTATTTCACTCACTCCAGCCACATTCTGTAGAGCAAATTTTACGTACCAGTCTTGTAATGCTCTTTGTTCGCCAAGGTCCACACCCGGGGCATCCAGCGTATACCATAGAATGTGACCCACACCAGTGCCGTCAGGGCCCAGTTGAGGAGCAACGCCCTGCGGAAGTGTTTGCGATATAGTACTGAGCCGCTCCAATACACGGGAGCGTGCCCAGTAAATATCAATATTGTCTTCAAATATGATGTAGATGAAACTCATACCGAACATAGAAGTTCCTCTTACATATTTCACTTTCGGTAGTCCTTGTAGATTAGTCACTAACGGATAAGTCACCTGGTCTTCGATCAGTTGAGGAGCCCTTCCCATCCATTCACTGAAAACAATTACCTGGTTCTCTGAAAGGTCCGGTATTGCATCTATCGGGTTCTTTTTAACACTTATAACTCCCCACACCAATAAACCCGCGGCAAATGCCAGTACAATGAACCGGTTGCGTAACGACCAATCTATAATTCTATTTACCATTGACGGTGTTTTTTGCTTTTATGCCATTGTTTGTGATCACGGCTTACTTTTTTCGGTCATAGTGGCAACAACCCGGAAGACTATTGTATGCTTTTTCAGTGGCCTCGTATTTTTCTGTATCATGACCTATAGCAGCTATTTTCTTTTGGATTTCATCATTAGTAATTGTGGCCGGAGAGTAGGTTACAGAAAGAATTTTCGTTTCAGTATTCCAGGTAGCACTTGAGATACCATCAATTTTTAAAGCTTTTTGTATACGGCTTTTACACATTCCGCATTGTCCATACACTGTAATATTATCTGTTTTCTGAGTTGTAGATTCTGGACCGGATTGAGCAAAAACGCTGCTGCAGGCAATAGTAAACATTGCTAATAAGGCTGTTTTGATTGTTTTCATCTTGTTTTGTTTTTATTTGATTTGAAAAGGATGATTGATGTTGTGAGGCAGCTTTTATTAATTTTCATTAAGGGCTACTTCCGAGATTTTAAGTATTTATTGATTTTCCTACTCCTAAACATTTATAGAAATAGCAGGCATACAGAAATGCCTAAAGCCTGGTAAGTAGCCAGGCAAAATTTAAGAAGTGAATCTAAATAAGAAAAATACAGTTGAAAAGATAATCCGGCACTTTTTGATGCAGGGGAGGTGCATGTGTTACCGGAAACTTATGAGTAATACTTTGTAATGGTTCACAAGAATACTCTTCAAAGCCAATGGAAGTAACTTGTGAAGAAAGCTGCATCAGGTTTATTGAGCTTTCTGTTACCTTTTGGTCATTCTGAAGCTTTACTTGTTTTTGTTCGTCCTTGCAACAGCCTTTTTTATGAGTATTGGATTTCTCCATTCCACAACGGCTGCATTTATCATTGTTCTTTCCACTCAGATCCCATCCAATTAGTTTATCCATGCAATAATGTAATTGCACGGTTGCACCCGTGGAAGTGACCAGGTAAAGAACAGATAATATAACTGCGAAGAACTTTTTCACGATTGTTTGAAGATCAAAAGTAGAAATTAAATTTAGATTCTGCAATGACCCTGGTCAATTTTCGCTTTTTAACAATTAGAGTGTACGTGCATTTTTGAAGTTATTTTTCATTGGGAGAAGTAAACCGCAAATCCTTACGAACACTATTTATCATAAATGTAAATTCAAGCTGCATAAATTAAAAAGGTGAATAACATGTACCCGGAACCTGGCATAATCAGCCTATTAAATGAAACAATCGGCAGAATATTTTACCTTACAACTGAAGTTTTAATTATGAGATTACTATTAGTTATATTTTCTTTCAGCATCAGCTTTTCAGCCGTTTGCCAGGTATACAAAGGACAAGTGGAAGGATCAAAAGTACCTCTGCCTACAGCGCATTACCAGGAAGAATATACTTTCGACACTACCCTAAATCCTTCAGTATGGTCGAGGCAATCAAAAGGTTTACATACCTCCTTTGTGTCAACAGATGAATTGTATTTCCGCAGTGAGGTTCCGGAAATTACCAGTGAAGTAAAAAGCCTTCAGGTGAATGCCTGGAAAGGAGAAAGAGTAAATGTTGAAATACTTGTTTGGTCACCTGACAGTTTAAAGCAGGTACGTTTGATGCCCCATGATCTGAAAAATGCTAGCGGCAAACTTATTACTACTGAATCCATGGAGTTAAATAAAGTATGTTATGTTATTAGCAGCTATCCCTATGGTGCAAGAGATGTGACTTGTGGTGAAAGTCCATATAAATCCGTTTTTCTTTTTCCTGACCGGTTTGAAAAACTTAAAGGTTTAAACGGCAGGTTTGATCTGCCCGGACGGACGGTTCGCCCGGTGTGGCTATCAATCAATATTCCCGCGGCAACACCTGCAGGTAAGTATAATACTACGATTGAAGTGAAGACTGAAACCTCCATTCAAAAGCTGGATTTGCAAGTGAATGTTCAAAACATGGCATTACCCTCGCCTCACAATTGGAGGCATCGTCTTGACCTGTGGCAGAATCCCTGGGTTGTTGCCTGGAGGAATAACGTTGAGCCCTGGTCTGCCGAGCATATGACTTTATTGAAGCAACATTTGAAATTGTATGCAGATGCGGGTGGAACTTTTATCACAACTTATGCGGTTCATTCTCCGTGGGCGGATAACTCCTATATGATAGAAGGTGGAATGATTGAATGGATCAGACATAAAAATGGAAGTTGGAGTTTTGATTATAAGATCTTTGATCAGTATGTTCAATTAGCGATGAGTGTCGGCATTGATAAAGCGATCACAGTATATACCCCCATACCATGGGGAAACCGGTTCCGGTACCTGGATGAAAATACCGGTAATTATGTTTATGCAGTCTGGCAACCCACTTCCTCCGAATTTCAGCAGCATTGGAATATCTTTCTCACTGATCTGATGAAACACCTGCAGGCTAAAGGTTGGTTTAACAAGACCTACCTGGGAGTAAATGAAAATGAAATGAAAGAAACTTTAGCTGCTATAAGGGTTATAAAACAACATCCAGGCAAATGGAAGATCACATATGCAGGTGACTGGCACCCGGAGCTAAATGATTTATTGGATGATTACTGTTTTGCATACGGTAAGGAAGCAGATGTAAAAACTGTAAATGAAAGAGCAGCAAAGGGTAAGACAACTACCTGGTATGTTGCCTGCTTTCCTGCTGTACCGAATAACTTTGTTTTCTCTCCACCAGTGGAAGCAAGGTGGCAAGGATGGTATACTGCTGCTCATAAATACAATGGCTTTTTAAGATGGGCGTATGATGCCTGGCCAACAGATCCGATGCGCGACTCACGCCATGTATTCTGGCCCTCAGGTGACACATATCTTGTTTATCCTGGTGGGAACAGTTGTATTCGTTTTGAGAAACTTAGAGAAGGGATAAGTGATAATGAGAAAATAAGGATATTAAAGGAGAAAGCATCAGGTTCCTCCAGTAAACAGGTTAAAGAATTGCTGCAGCAATTGAATAATCACCTGGATAAGTTTTTAGATGAAAAAGATTTTAATAGTCAGAAAATCACTAATGATGTGGCGAAAGGAAGAGATCTTGTTGACCAATTAACAGAGGCGCTAACAAGGACTCATTAATGTTACATTTATTTGGGATATTGATGATCTGAAGTCAACGCTATGGCACCTAATATTCCGCTGTTTTCCAGGGCACTTACCTGTATAGATAAGCTCTTTAATATGCGCTTGTATTCAAAAGCATTGATGCTATCCCACATGCTTTTTTGAAAAAAGTGATACGCCTTACTCACTGATCCTCCTATAACAATCAGCTGAATATCCAATGCAAACAGGATAGATTTTATTGCATTCCCAAGATGAATACCAAATTCTGAATACATTGTAATGGCTTGCACATTTCCATCAATTGCCTGTTGGAAGGCAAGGTCCCCGCTTATGCCATAAACGTTTTGAAAAAACTGTCCACTGGCATAGTATTCATAACAATGATCCCTATACTCCATCATGCCAAATTCTCCGGCACCGCC
>JBLNAY010000168.1:0-3904 GCA_050259715.1 Candidatus Dadabacteria bacterium | reverse complement strand
CCGCTACCTAATACAGCTATTTTCATAAAAGATAAATTTAGAATTATAATTAAGTTCACTGCAAATCTGGAGGGTTCATTTCGATTGAACAATAACTGTCAGAAATGATAGTTAGTACCTTCACTGACTGATTTGCTGATAATGAGGCAGTAAGCCCCTGTTAAAGTTTAAAATAATTTTTATGATCATTGAAGGCAAAGAGCTCGAAATACAGATGAATGGCAAAACTTATCATTGTGCGCTTGATATTACTATGGATTTTATAGGCGGGAAATGGAAAACTGTGGTTCTCTGGTATCTCCGTAAAGGATGTAAACGCTTTAGCGAATTAAAGAAACTTATCCCGGGTATCACGGAGAAAATGCTTTCACTACAATTAAAACAATTAGAAAAGGACGAAATCATTCAACGAAAGATATATGCCGAAGTTCCTCCCCGCGTTGAGTACTCCCTTACTAAAAAAGGACAGACGCTGCTGCCGGTTCTGGAAGCCATAGCAGCATGGGGGAGAAATACTGCAGCCACCCAGGGAACGCTATCAGAGAAGAAAAGGAGTTCAAAAAAGGGCAGGAAGCCTGTGTCCTGAGAGCTGCCATTGATCTCACCTGGCTCTTGTATGCAGTTAACACACTATTGATACGGAATTGATACACTGTTGATACGCTGTTAACTCCGTATCAATTCCGTATCAACTGCGTATCAACAGTGTATCGACTGTGTATGAGAGCCACTCACTATCTATACAGGATGGATTATGCCGGATACATCTACTACTCCATAGTATTCCGATTAGAACAGAAATGCCGGTACAGCCTTGGCGTTTAGACCACAGTACAGCAGTTTAAAGATCTATTGCTTTATAAACTGTTGCACATGCCTGTTATTCGCATTGGTTATCCTGAGCATATAACTGCCGGGTGCCAGGCTGTTTACCTCAATAGGTAATTGAATGACTCCACCATTCACTGTTTTATTTAACTGCATCAAAGTCCTTCCGGAAAGATCTATGATCTCAATGATCATTTTACCACTCTTTGCACCGTTTACATTAAGAGTTGCATTATCTCTAACCGGGTTGGGTGTAAATGTTACAGAGAAGGCTGAGTTCATCAAATCAACCGTGACAATGTTGCTATACTTATAGGTGCCGTTATTCTCTACCAGTTTCAACCGGTAATAAAAGATTGGTTGATTTAATGTTAATGCCTGTCTATCATCAAAGACGTAGGAGGTGGAGGTGGCATAACTATTAACGCGACCAATGGTTGAGAAGTTGGCTCCGTCAACACTTCTTTCTATGTTGTAATAATCCATGTTCTCCAGTGCTGTAGTGAGCCATTGCAGATGGACTGATTCTGTCATCTTCGTTGCAGAGAACTGTAGTAAAGAAACTGGTAACACCGTCGCCTTCCCCGTTAATACATACAGATCCGTATTTACCACACTATTATCACCATTCGTTGCATTCAGGTATAACCGATTATTATAAACAAACAAATAGTTAGGATTGGAAGATCCGGTGCCCGGATTTATATCGGCAATAATGTGTGTACCGGGGGTGGTTCCATCTGTGAACCATGGTTCAACACCGGTTCCGTTGTTTGAAGTAAAATAAAGTCCTTCTGCAGTATAGTAATACGAAAGACTATTTGTGATTTCCGTTCCTCCGGCTGTATTCATATCCATTACTTTACTGGAGCCATCAATAGTCCCATCGGATATCCATAATTGGTAATCAGTATTATTTATGGCTATGAAAAAGAATTTTCCATGAAACAAGTTGTCTGAATACCCATTGGTATAATCGAAGGGTTGTAAATTCAAATAATAGTCTGCTGCCGTATTTGGAAAAATTTCCTTCAGAATGTAAGTGCCAGCTGTAGTCCCATCACTAATCCATAATCCTCCTCCCGTTGCAGCAGAGCCCCCGGAAAAATAGAAATGATTGTTTACCGTAATGGCATTCGATAACATTGCATCAATATCTTTTACTAAAACAGTCCCATTTACAGTGCCATCACTAACCCAAAGGTGTGGATTCCATGTACCTGAACTGACATTGAAGTAAATTTTATTATTGAACTTGTAATACCAGTCTTCTCCAAAGAAATAAGTCAAATATCCTGAGTTAGGGCCAAAGCTTTTTAGCAGGATCGTACCCGTAGCTGTTCCATCAGTTTTCCATACCTGGTAAGAATAATCAGATTCATTGATAGTGGTGAACAAAAGTGAATTTCCAAGAACAGCAAATGGTTGCCAATAAAAGTTTGTGGATCCGCTGCCCAAATTAACATCAGCTACTATCATAGTACCGGTGGCTGTTCCATCAGTTTTCCATAACTCATTGCCGTGTAAACCATCATTTGCAATAAAATACAGATAATTGCCTGCCAGGGTAATGGAAGGAGTTTTTGGTAAGCCTGGCGAAGGACCTGGATTTATGTCTATCACCATTTGAGTTCCTGCAGCACTACCGTCTGTTGTCCAAAGTTCACGTCCATTAATGTCATTGTTCGCTGTGAAATAAACTTTGTTGTTATAGATCACAAAATCTGTTGGTCCTGAGCTGCTTGTTCCCGGAATAATATCTCTTACCAGTTGTGTACCGTCCACTGTTCCATCCGTTTTCCAAAGTTCAGCACCAAGAGTTGATACTCCGGTGAAATACATTTGATTGTTGTGAATGACAAAACCACTATCAGCCATTTTTATATTATTCAATAACTTATAAGTGCCGTCAATGGAACCGTCAGTGGTCCAGATACTGTCTGATTTTGAAAATAAAAGAACCTTACCATTGAGTACAAAACCTGTTTCTAAGTTTGTATTGTTGCTTAACAAAGTAACTTGTGAACGTGCAGTAACAGCCATGGTGAAAGCTGTCAGAAGAAGAAGGGACTTCATAAAACCAGCTTTAAGGGTGAGTGTATTTATTAAATTACTCCTGTTATTAATACCGGCCAATAACGGTGATCAGCCTTTGTAATGATTGTTATTATGCCGCCATTAATGCTTCGCAGATCTGAAATATTTACATGGTGTCCTCTTCGATTATAACCAATGATGTCTATAATTCAATCGATGAATAGAACTAACAAGCTATGTTCACAAATGCGGTCAGGCGTTTAATGCCTGCCATTATTGATTGTGCATTCAATCTTTTATGCAGTAGTAAACCTGTTTCATGTAAATCTCTAAATGCCTGGTTTTCACTTTCTGAACAATCCTGATTAATTTTCCATCAATGAAAGTTTGCAGGTAACTATGTGTTGTCGACTTTTTGGGATAACGGCATCAATAAATACCGCAATCACTAAACCCTCAGGAGAATGAACAATATAAAACTGCCGTGCTTAATAGCACTTCTAACTCTTGCTTCAACTGGTTTTTCTCAGCAGGTGGGAAACTTCAACGGACTCGATATGAATATGGGCAACCTATTTCGTCTTTCCAATGCACAGACAAGATCTATAAGCCCGGAGAATCCTACAGGAGAGAAAGGTAAAGGAGGCATGACTGCGGTAGGTAAAGGAATTGACAGTGGACCTGCCCGTGAGTTGGGTACCGGTTGGAAAGTAAGTCCCCGTGTAATCATCAAGGGAGGCACAACTTTCACCATCGCAGATATTAATGGACCAGGTGCAGTTCAACACATCTGGATGACACCAACAGGCAACTGGCGTTATTCCATTCTTCGTTTTTATTGGGATAATGAAACCGAGCCTTCAGTGGAAGTGCCGGTGGGTGATTTCTTTGGAATGGGCTGGGGTGAATACGCCCATATTAATTCATTAGCCATAACGGTTAACCCGGGTAGTGCATTCAATTCTTACTGGCCCATGCCTTTCCGGAAAAACTGCCGCATCACGATGGAAAATATCAGCACTGAACAGATGGTGCTATA